>NZ_JBBCQL010000078.1:0-17207 GCF_037149975.1 Chryseobacterium sp. VD8
AATTTTCCAAAAACTTTACAGAAAAGTTTCCTTACCCGAAAATCAAACCAATGCTTTATTTTGCAGACTGGGCGGAAGAATTGGGAGAATTATACAAAGACGCAAAATATCATGGGAATACCGCTACTTTCCCCGGTTTTTACGCTCCACAGGGAAGACAATTACGTCTGAAAGCTGTTGATGATAAATTTCTAGAAACTCTGAACGATCTTGGCGTAACAAATTTTGAAATGGAAACTTCTGCGATTTATGCATTGTCTAAACTTTTAGGTCATAAAGCAATTACTGTAAATAATGTAATTGCCAACAGAAGACGCGGAGAATTTTCTGCAGATCATCATGCTTCCGAGAAAAATCTTATCGAATGGGTATTGGAAAGAATCATTAAATAACGAAATAAATGACTCTGCTATTATAAATTTCAACATTGATAAAAGTTAAAAGGATCTCGTTGATGAGATCCTTTCTTTATAACCATTAAAGAAAACTTCTGAAGATTTTTTCAATCTGTACGAAGTGACGCATTTTATTATTTAATTCTGTTAAAATTCATTAATCGTGACGTAGAAATGTGAAGAATACAAGCTTTCTGCGTTTCCTGAAATATTGGTAAGATTAATTGTAATAGAAGAAGTTGAAGTCATTCTCGGATTAGAAATAGAAAACGATGCGTTTCCTGCGAAATCCGGAGCCGGACTCACTACAATTGTTGCTCTTGTTGAGCTTGGCAGCATCGCTGGCGGAATTGCAAAATCCATTGTAGTAGATTTTCCTGAAGGGAGATTATTAATTGAAACACTTGGCCAGACTTCAAAACTGATCTGGTTTTTGTTTACAGTTCCTTTACTTCCAAGCTTATATTGCCCGTTAACGTCTAATCTTGCTGTAGTATTCGGTGTACTTGTTCCTATTCCTACGTTTGCGCTGCTGTTTCCGATAGATATAGCGTTATACTGACTTGTTGTAGTGTTGTAACCAATGGCTGTGGAATTTTGTCCTGTTGCAGAAGCTCCGGAACCTATTGCGGTGGAATTCTGTCCGTTTGTGACCGTATTGAATCCAACCGCAGTTTCGCTGTTGGAATTTGTTTTCGCATTGTAACCTAATGCTACTGATTGAAATCCTGCCGCGAATGAATTGTTTCCCAATGCAGATGATTCGTTAGCTGTTGTTTTGGAATTATATCCGATTGCCGTAGACTGAAATCCGTCCGCTAAAGAATTATTCCCGATTGCTGTGGATTCGTTTTTATTGGTTTTGGCATTATAGCCGATTGCATTTGATTTGAATGCTGCTGCTGTTGCTTTGTTTCCTACTGCCAAACCGTCATTTGCCCCTACAGAAGCTTCATTTCCGATAGAAACTCCCTGATAAGCAGAACTTGAAGTTCCGATTGAAATACCATTCTGTCCGGCATTTGCCATTGGGCCTAAACTTACGGAGTTGTCTACACCCAGCCTTCCCATTTTTACAGAATTAACTTTAAAAACAAGGTCATCATAGGTGTTGGTTCCTAAAGCAAGATTGGTATTTGATCCTCCATTGTTTCCGCTGTTGGTTGCGGTATCATTCCAGCCGTCTCCTCCTCCGGGAATAATTGGATTGATTTGGCTTCCTGCAATAGAAAGCATATTCCATTTTGCATTATTCCAGTAGAAAAAGCCAGTCTCCACTAATCCGGCCTGTCCGTTATTCCATACAATAAGTCCATCAGCGGGAGAAACAATTGTGGTATTATCCGTATCGGAATTTAAGGCAACACTTGGAAATAGTACACCTTTGTTATTAGAATTAATTTCCAACATGGCAGAAGGTTTTGGTGAAGGGGTTCCTATCCCAACCTGAGCCTGTGAAAAATTAAAGCTTGCAAAAAATAAGCCTGTAAATAAGATTTTAAATTTCGAATGTCTCTGCATTTCTAGTTTTTGTTAAATAGCTATCAGTTTGATACCACAAATATAATAATTTTTAATAAAAAGCAAATATTTTTGACAATTCAGCAACTTAACACTAAATAGTGAATAATTACTATAAAAAGTGTCTTTTAATCACAGTTTATTGAAGATTAATATAGAATTTATTCTATAGAAAAAACCCTTTAAATAGTAGACAAATGAGGAATTCGATTTTTTTTGAATAGTAATTTATTTAAATATTTATCAAAAAAAAACATGTAATAATGAATAAAACATAATTTATCACTACCTATTGAAGACAAGCTTACCTAAACTTCGATGAATAAAAGGATTTATAGTATTTTTCAATGATTTCAGTTTATTATAATAGAAAATATAAATACATTTCATTTATAAAGCTAATGGTGATGATTTAGTTGAATATTAAAAAATTAATCTATATAAAATAATATGAATATCTAATATGCATTAAGTATTACTAAGTTTTTATTTATAGTATCATATTAATGACTTAAAGAACTTCATCTGAAAAATGATCATATCGTATTTTCTGCACAAATTAAAGGTTAACAACAATAGCTTTTATATCAATTAAAGTTTATGAAAATTTTAACAATCAGAAAAAATTTTAGGAATGGTTCTTGTTCAATTATAATCACACAAACAAATATCACATTATGAACAATTCAGAATACAACAAAGCAGAAAACGCAGTAGATAACACAAAAAACTCGTTAAAAGATGCTGCAGACAATGCAAAATGGAAAGTAGAGGAATTGGCAGACAGAGCCAAAGATTATATTAGTGAAAAAAGAAACAATGATGAAGAAGCGAGACATGAAGACTGGCTGGACAGAGTAAAAAATAATTTTGCTGATGCATGGGATGATGTTAAAGATAAAGCCAATGATGCATGGGAAAAAACAAAAGATGCAGCAGAAGATGTAAAAGCAGAATGGAACAAGAAAACGAATTAAAAATTTCAGTCATATAAATATTTTCAAGAAAAACGGAGTCTTTTTACAGAAGGCTCCGTTTTTTATTATGTACTAAACACAAATATTGCTACATTTGTATAATAATAAACATTAAAAAATTATGTCATACGGTTTACTTAAAGGCAAAAAGGGAATTATTTTTGGAGCCCTTAATGAACAATCGATCGCATGGAAAGTTGCAGAAAGATGTCATGAAGAAGGTGCTGAATTTATTTTGTCTAACGCTCCTATTGCTTTGAGAATGGGAGAACTTAACGGTTTAGCAGAGAAAACAGGATCTGAAGTAATTGGTGCAGATGCTACTTCTATTGAGGATCTTGAAAAACTTTTTGATGCTGCTGTTGCCAAATTCGGTAAAATCGATTTCATCCTTCACTCTATCGGAATGTCTATCAACGTTAGAAAAGGAAAACATTATACAGAAATGAACTACGACTGGTTAGAGAAAGGCTGGGATATCTCCGCTGTTTCTTTCCACAAAGTAATGAGAGTGGCATGGGAAAAAGACTGTATGAATGAATGGGGAAGTATTTTGGCGCTTACTTATATTGCTGCACAGAGAACATTCCCGGATTATAATGATATGTCCGACAACAAAGCTTATCTTGAAAGCATTGCAAGAACTTTCGGAAACTATTGGGGTGAAAGAAAAGTTCGTGTAAATACAGTTTCTCAGTCTCCTACAATGACAACTGCCGGAAGTGGTGTTAAAGGTTTCGGAGGTTTCCTTGGATATGCAGAAGATATGTCTCCGCTAGGAAACGCAACAGCTCTTGAGTGTGCAGATTACTGTGTAACTTTATTCTCTGATCTTACGAAAAAAGTAACGATGCAGAATCTTTTCCATGACGGAGGTTTCAGCAGTTCCGGGGTAACTCAGAGAGTGATCAGTAAATATGATGCTGAATAATCTAAAATTATTTAATCAATATATCAAGCCGGAGCAAAATTGTTTCGGCTTTTTTATATTTTTAATTTAATATAACATTCATAATGGATGAAACAATTGAAAAATTAGATCAATATCTGCAAGTCTTAAGACCTGAATTTTATTCTCAATTGAATAATCCTCTCACAGATGAACAGATAGATACATTAGAAGATTACTATAAATTGGAAATTCCAACAGATTTGCGAATACTTTACAAATGGAAAAACGGACAAAATATGAATTGCTATGATTCTTTTGTAAACAATTGCATGTTTATTCCTTTAAATCAGGCTCTTTTTGATGCATCCGAATTAAATATGATGATCGGAACCGATTTCGAAATTGAAAACTGGTGGAATGAAAACTGGATTCCTATTTTTCAAAATGGCGGAGGAGACAGCATTTGTTATGATGTAAAAGGAATTTTTACCGGACAGAAAAATCAATTAATTGAATTCTGGCATGCCGATAATGACAGGAATATCATTTCCGGCAGCTTAGAATCTTTTCTTACTAAATTAATCGCTTTTTATGAAGCTAAAGATAACATTGATTTTTATGAATTTTTTAGAATCAGAAATATTGACGGATATCCAAAAAGATTTATTGTTGAATAATATATAAAACAAAATCGGCGGCATCTTCGATGCCGCCGATTCTAAATAATAAAAATATAATATGAAGTCTATAAAATTACAGTCTGTATAGAATGCGCGGGAGCCGATAATTTTGCAGCCATTCCTTCGATCCACAGATTTGTATCGATATCGTTATCCGTATCATTCATGATAACCGTTACCAACTGTCCGTTTTCATTCATGAAAGTGGTTGAAGTTAATGCAGCTCTGTTGGACGAAGTTCCGATTCTGACCGCTTTTGGTTTAATGAATTTCGAAACATGCCCTACATAATAATATTCATAGGTATAATGAACTTCACCGGTTTTAGTATCTGCAATGATCGGCGCAAAACAGAAATTTCCAACATGGTTTGGTCCGCCTGTTTCATCCAGAAGAACATTCCAGTCCGTCCATAAAGCCGTTCCTTTATTGAAATCGTTGATCATATTTCTTCCGTATAATTCGCCTAAACTCACTTCATAAATTTTAGACATATCAAACTGCTCTTTGCAGCCTTCGGTAAAAGCTAAAAACTTATCCGGAAAAGCTCTCTGAGTTTCTGTCAGATTATCAAAAAGCTGGGTTTTGTTGTTCCATGTTTCGTACCAGTGATAGCCGATTCCTGATGCGTATTTTGACGTTTCGGGATCGCTGAGCGTTGTCGTTGCTCTCTGGTAAATCAAATCGCGGTTATGATCCCAGATCATCACTTTTTTATCCTTGAAACCATTTTTCCAAAGAGTCGGACCTAAATTATTTTTAAGAAACTCCCCTTCTTCTTCCGCAGAATAAATACACGACTCCCACGTCTGCGTTGCCATCGGTTCGTTCTGAACTGTCAGTCCCCAAACATTGATTCCTCTTTTTTCGTATTCTTTAATGAATTTAATATAATAATCTGCCCAAGTCTGATAGAAAGAATTTTCCAGCCTTCCTCCTTTCAGCATATTTTTGTTTGACTTCATCCAAGACGGAGGACTCCACGGTGAAAAATAAAAGGTAAAATCTTTTCCGATTGACTTTTGCGCTTCTTTAATCATCGGAATTTTATACTTTTCATCATGCGAAACAGTAAAGGATTTTAACGAATTATCGTTTTCCTGAACATAGGTGTAAGAATCGCTTGAGAAATCACACGAATTCATATTGGTACGCACAACGGTGTATCCCAAACCATTTTTTCCGTAATAGGCTTCAATAATTTCTTTCTGCTTATCTTTCGGAAGTTTGTAAAAAGTTTCTGCGGAAGCATCCGTAATTGCACCGCCGATTCCTATTAACTTCTGATATTTAAAGTCTGGATCTACAAAAATACAGGCATCCGTTTCCTTAGGCTGACCAAATTTCTCGAATTTTACCGTGCCTTTATCCACCATCTTTTCGTTGGTTTTGGAATTGGTAAGGAAAACTTTTGCCGTTTTACCTGCATTTTTCTTCCAGTAGCTTTGCGCGTTGGCATTGAAAGTCAAACCGACAACCAAGCAACTTACAATTAATCTCTTCATTATTATCTTTTCTTATTTTTTATATTAAACCACCCCGTCTAAATTTTCTTTGAAAATTTATCCACCCCTCCAAAGGAGGGGAATTTTGGGTCCTATATTTTATTTATTCTGATAAACTCTTACGTAATCGATCTCATATTTTTGAGGAAAAATGGTATCATCAATTCCTTCTTTTCCACCCCAGAAACCGCCGACTGCAAGATTCAGAATGATAAAATACGGCTGATCAAAAGGCCATGCTTCATACATTTTTTCTTTGTTTTCATACGTGAAAAATTTCTGATCATCAATATAAACATCAATTTTCTCCGGCGTCCAGTTTGCTTTGTATACATGAAACTTCTCACTCGCATCTTTCACAATCAAAGTATCCGTTTTTTGAGTTCCTATGATATGGTTATACTTTTTGGTATGAACTGAGGCATGAATGTATCCCTGATTAAATCCTACATGTTCCATGATATCCAGTTCTCCGTCATCGGGCCATTTTTTCATGTCTTCACTCATCATCCAGATCGCAGGCCATGTTCCGCGACCTTTTGGGAGTTTGGCACGAACCTCAACAGTCCCGTACTGAAAGGAAAATTTACCTCTCGTCAATAATCTTGCAGAAGTATATTTATTCTTTTCCCAGTTTTCTTTTCTGGCTTCAATGATTAAATTTCCGTTTTCAACTCTTGCATTTTCCGGACGGTTTTTTGTGTAAAACTGAGCTTCATTATTGCCGTAACCGTCTCCTCCGACATCGTAATTCCATTTCGTAGAATCAGGCAATCCTTTATAATTAAATTCATCACTCCAGATTAACTTTCTGCTGGAATCTGGTTTGTTTGAAGCACAATGTACTGTTGAAAAAACGAGAGTTCCTCCGATGATGAAATGGAAAATATGTTGAAGGTTTATTTTCAAAGTTTAATGTTTTAGGTTTATATTTTAACGCAAAGATTTATTAATTACAAAATGTTCAGTGAGCAAAGATTGCGACCAATCACTGATGAAGCATTATGATAAACGTTAGCTTCATCAAATCAGCTTTGCTGATTCTTCTTTGCCTCCTTAAAATAATTCGTTTTTTAATCTTTGCGTTAAAAATTCTAGATTAAGATTTAATTATTATTTAATTTATTCTCAACACTTGTCATTCTGAGGAACGAGGAATCTATTTTAAATGTTGGTCATTTAGATTCTTCACTCCGCATTGCTTCATTCTGAATGACAACAATATGTTTAAAAGTTAATTTAATTATTTTCAAAGTCTGTCATGCGGGAAGAATTTCTGTAAGTATTATTTAGATTCTTTCAGAATGACAAACATTGTGTTTAACTAATATCTTTATAAAAAACATTCATTCTTCTACCACCAAAAGCGGGTTTTATCCCGCTCTTAGTAAGTAAAAAAGTAATATTATTTTGTCCAATTAATTCTTTTTGTCTGAACATTTTTAGAATTGGTTCCCACCATAATGTCAAATTCACCACCTTCCCAGTCGTAATTAAGCTGGTCGTCGTAAAATTTCAGATTTTCAGGAGTTAAACTGAAACTGATGGTTTTTGTTTCTCCTTTTTTAATGAAAACTTTCTGGAAACCTTTTAGTTCCTTCACAGGTCTTACCACTTTTCCGAACAAATCTCTGATGTATAACTGCACCACTTCTTCCCCATCGTAATTTCCACTGTTGGTAACATTTACACTAATGTTTAATGTCTGATTTCCTTTAAGATTATTTGAGCTTAAATTCATATCAGAATATTTAAACTGCGTATAGCTTAAACCATAGCCAAACGGAAATTTCGGATCATTATCAAGATCAATGTATGCCGAAACGTAGTTTCTATCGGTATTGTTTTTTGCAGGTCTTCCGGTGTTGTAATGATTGTAATAAACCGGAATTTGTCCCTCCATTCTAGGAAACGTCATCGGAAGTTTTCCGCCCGGATTTACCGTTCCGAAAATAACATCGGCAATAGAGTTTCCGGCTTCGGTTCCCAGCCACCAAGTGTACATGATTGCCGGAATATTGTCTGCTGCCCAATCGAACACCAAAGGTCTTCCCGCGTTGATCATCAAAACAATCGGCTTTCCTGTTTTTGCAATTTCTTTCAAAAGATCTTCCTGAACTCCGGAAAAATGGATGTTGCTTCTGCTCTTTGCTTCACCACTCATCGCATGACCTTCTCCTAAAGTCATGATTACGACATCTGCTTTTTTTGCTGTTTCTACCGCTTCCGCAAACATGGATCTATCCTGATCGTCAACATTTGCTCCTTTTGCATAAAGTAATGTTGAATTTTTATCTAATTGATTTTTAATTCCGTCAAACTGCGTTACAATTCTCTGGTTATCATCTTTAAAAGCAACCGACCAAAATCCGTGGTTGGCAGAAGTTTCTTTTCCGAAAGGACCAATTAAAGCAACCGTTTTTACAGATCTTGAAAGAGGTAAAATATTTTTCTCATTTTTAAGCAAAACAATGCTTTTTGATCCAAATTCTCTTCCGAATTTTCTGTTTTCCTGATTGTTGGTCTGTTCCTGCTGTCTTTTTTCACTGCTGAAACGGTAAGGATCGTCAAACAATCCCATTTCGAATTTTTTAACCAAAATTCTTTTTGCGGCACCATCAATCAGCTTCGGATCTACTTTCCCTTCTTTAACCAGATTGGGAAGTTCTGCCATATAAGCGCGACTTTCCATATCCATATCGCTTCCTGCAATAATTGCTTTTTCCGCCGCTTCTTTATTGTCTTTTGCGTAACCGTGAGGAACCATTTCGCCGATACTTCCCCAGTCTGAAACCACAAAACCTTTATAATTCCATTTCCCTTTTAATAAGTCTCTTAAAATGTATTTGTTTGCCGTTGCCGGAATTCCGTTGATGTCATTAAAAGAGTTCATGAATGTTGCTACTCCGGCTTCAGCCGCTGCTTTGAAAGGAGGAAGATAGGTTTCGTTCAACTGTCTTAAACTCATATCAACAGAATTGTAGTCTCTTCCGCCCACTGCTGCTCCGTACGCTGCGAAATGTTTTGCACAAGCCATAATCGCATCCAGATTTCCAAGACCTTTTCCCTGAAAACCACGGATTCTGGCTAGACCGATCTGGGTTCCCAAATAAGTATCTTCCCCAGAACCTTCCATTACTCTTCCCCATCTCGGATCTCTTGCAATGTCGACCATCGGTGCAAACGTCCAGTGAATTCCATAAGCCGAAGCTTCTGTTGCTGCAATTCTTTCGGATTTTTCAATTAGTTTTAAATCCCAGCTCGCTGCCTGACCTAAATTCACAGGAAATGTTGTTCGGTATCCGTGAATAACATCCTGTCCGAATAATAAAGGAATTTTTAGCCTCGACTGTAAAGCTAATTCCTGAAATTTTCTGGTTTCTCCGGCTCCCGCAACGTTCAGCATTGAGCCTACTTTTCCCTGTTTTATTTCATTGAGAACACTTGCAGAATTGGAATTTTGCGGACCTGTTGCGTATTCAAATCCTGAATACTGAACAAGCTGTCCCACTTTTTCTTCTAACGTCATTTTAGACAAAAGTTCTGAAACTTTCTGATCAATTGTCTTTTGTGCGAATGTATTGATTCCAAATGCTGTAACTGCCAATAAGAAATAAACTCTCTTCATTTTAATCTAATTTTAATTATCTGTCCTTTTGTCTACTTTTCTTAACCTGAAGTTCAGGATGAATTTATTTAACAAAGAACAAAAAGTTTTCAATCATTACAAATTTTAACAGATATATTTGTCTTAAAAAATATAAGTCGCTGTAGAAATTCCCGGCATACTTACCGAAACTGTCTTCTGATTATATTTTATGTTGAATGCCTTATCTGTAGAGTTGCTGTTCTGAACAATTAATACTGTTTTTCCTGCCGGAGTTTTAAAAGCTACTGTGGAAAGGTTATCTGACTGTGTAGAAGCAATTCTCTGGGAGTTTGCCGGAACAAATTTTGAAGCGTGAGCGATAATATAGTATGCTACATTTTTGTCATAACCTGCGCTTCCGTTTACCGTAATTGCCCCTTTACATTGGGTACATCCACCCGGAGTGTGTGGTCCGAATGAAGCATCATTGGCTACATTCCACTCTAAAGCATTTCTGCTCCAGTTTCTCATGGATCCGATGATAACATTTTTCATGTGCCAATCCAAATCTCCTGAAAAAGCACCGGTAGAACTGGTCCACTGTTCTGTAAAATAGACGTTTTTATTCGGGAATAGATTATGTACTGTTCCCAAAGCCGAAATATCTCCTGCATACAAATGGAAAGCCGATCCGTCTACATAAGGATTTGCCGCTGTATCATTTAATACCGCCAAAGGATACGCCGGATTGTCGCAATTGTGATCATAAGCAATGATCTTGGTAGAAATATTTGCCGTCTGAAAAGCGGGACCTAAATTATTCTTGATAAAAGTTGCCTGATCTCCTGCCGACATATACATACTTGGGTTATTTCCCGGATGCAATGGCTCGTTTTGAGGGGTGATGGCATCAATTCTGATTCCCTGAGCCTGCATTGCCTGAATGTATTTTACGAAATATTGCGCATACGCCGCATAATATTCAGATTTTAAACTTCCCCCCATTGTGTTTCCGTTGTCTTTCATCCAAACAGGTGGCGACCAAGGTGTTGCTAAAATTTTGATATTCGGATTAATCATCAGAATATCTTTCAGCATCTGAATCAAAGCCTGATCTTTGGTTAAGCTGAATTGAGCAAGCGTAGGATCAGTCTGTCCGGTCGGCATATCGTCATACGAAAAAACTTCGCTGTTGAGATCCGAAGCAGCAATACTGATTCTTAAATAACTTACTCCAATTCCGGAAGCACTGAACAGATCATTCAAAAGTTCCTGTTTTTTTGTCGCACTCAGCTGATTGATTACCTGTACGCTTCCTCCTGTAAGTGTATATCCGAATCCATCTATTGTCTGAAACATTTGTGAGCCATCTACTTCAATGGTAGTTCCGGCTGCTGAAGTTCCTGAGAAATAAGAGGTTCCCTGCTGTTGTAGTTTCACGGTCTGATCTCCTTTCGTTAACCACACCTGTACCGGATCTCCGGAAGTATTTCCTCCGTTACCGCTGTTTCCGGAGTTATCTGTATTATTGGATAAATCCGAAGAGGTACTGCTGCAGTTTAAAAAAGAAAGAAGCGCTACACCGCAAAGTGCAGCACTTCTAAGTACGAAACTATATGAATATTGTAATTTCATATCAATTTAATTGTGTGAAGATTATTGAGTTCTACGGAATTCAACTTTATCAATACTAAGGCTATTAACAGTACCTCCTCCACACTTAATTTCCAAATAAACGGTTCCTGTTGTTGTAGCTGTGTAAATTCCGCCATTCTTCGATCCGTTGCATCCGACAGACGAAACTTTTCCTTTGAATTTGCTTGTTCCACAACCATCCCAAGTGTTGATGTTTCTGTAAACTGTTCCCCCTACATCCTGTCCCGTCACCGGAGCCGTATTTAGAACGTAAACCTCGAACCATGTATTCACTAAAGGTGTATCAGAGGAAGCTACCATATCGATGGAATATTTCTGTCCTGCCACAACATTCACAGCCTGATAAATACCTTGCTGACTGCTTCCACTTGCAACAATTGTAGCTTTACCGTTAGCAAAAACCCATTGAGCCCCTGAAGCACTGATTTTATGAATAGACCATTTTGCAACTTCATCAGGTGTATCGAATCTTCCTCCCTGAATCATATTTCCGGAAATCGGGTCTGAAGTTGGGACAACAATTGTTTCACTGGCAGTTCCTCCGACAACTCCACCAATACCTACCGCCTGATGCTGAATCACATAAGTTCCCGCATCCGGCAGAAAAAGATTCTGTTCACCTTTGCCATTATTATAGCCGTCATCATCTATATTCCAGCTTGAATTAATATAATTATTGTAATTTCTTTTCAGTAAATAGTGATTCTCCGATGTTTTAGTTACTTTAAAAGAAGCTTCTAAAGCTCCCTGAGAAATACCGTTTCCATCACCATCAACACTATCCGGCGTACAGTTTGTCAAGAAAAAAACTGATGATGCCAATAAAAGACTTTTATTTATATATTTAGTTATCATGTTTTTAATTGTATTTAATTAATATCCAGGATTTTGTTTCAAAATAGTTCCTGTAAGTTCTGTAAGAGGTATCGGCATAATTTCATTTTTACCTGCTACAAAACCTTTGGAAGCCAATTTTGTAGAAGCTTCTCCCCATCTTACAAGATCAAAAAAACGATGTCCTTCACCTGCAAGTTCTCTTCTTCTCTCGTCTTTAATTGCCTGCATAGAAACAGGAACTGAAGCTAAACCAACTCTTGCTCTTACCGCATCCAGTAATGCCTGAGCTCGTGAACCTGTACCGTTAAGAGCTTCTGCTTCCATTAGATAGGTATCTGCTAATCTTATCACCATATAATTTTGACGATAATTCAGTTCGGTAACACCTAAAGTTGATTTTTTATCGGATGTAGGCATAAATTTATTAAGAAAATATCCCGTATCCTTATAAGCCGGTGCATAATCTGCCTTACCTTGCGCTTTTAACGCATTCATATTTAGAATAGTAGCATTTACACGCGGATCACTCTGCATAAAATTAAACAGATCTGTTGTAACTGTATTAAATGCCCAACCTGAGACGATATCCGGAGCATTATTAGCAGGATTTGTCTGACTAATTCTGTTATAAGATCTTGGTGCACTCATAACGCAAATAGAATTTCCTTCATCCTTGCCTTGTCCCCAAAAGCCCCAGTCAGATTTTCCCTGGTCACTATGGGATGCTTCAATAATAGATTCTGATGTAAATTCATAAGGATCTGGAGTACCACCAAGTGCTACGCCTGCTTTCCAAAGATCATCATAACTTGACAACAGTTTATATCCATATTGACTGGTTCCGCCCGGTGTTCCATTTACATCTGCAAATTGTGCGGCAGCCAGAGCTTTTTTATTTTGATATAGATACACTTTACCTAAAAGAGCTTTTGCCGCCCCTTGCGTTAATCTACCTTTCTCTTCTCCACTTACCGTCATCGGAAGATTTGGCAAAGCTTCGGTCAGATCTTTTTCTATTTGAGCATAAACCTGTGTAGGTGCAACTTGCGGAATATTATAAAAATCGTCTGTTGCTTCAAATGGTTTTAAAATTAGAGGAATATTCCCGAAAACCCTCAACAAATCAAAATAATACATTGCCCGAAGAGTTTTTGCCTCTGCAATAAAGCGTTGCTTCAAAGTTTCATTCATTGAGGCATTAGGAGCATTTAGGATAAGAGCATTGGCTCTTGCAATACCCTGGTAATAATCTTTCCAATAGCTTGCAGGCATTGTAGTTGGATTAATCTGAAAATTTGAAGCTCCCTGAATACCTGCTCCGTCTGTAGCACTACCGCCTCCTGCATAGAAATCATCTGAAGCTGCATTGAAAAAAGTGACCATATTTTCAAACCCGCCTGCATATTTTCTCATTACGTCGTACGTACCTACAAGACCAAAAAAGCATTCCTGCTCATTTCTGAAAAAATTATCTCCGGCGAATGCACCTTTGTATTCTTTTTCTTCTAAAGTGTCGTTGTTACAGGCTACATTAAGAGTAGATACACTCACTAAAAATGAAGCTGCTATTGATATTTTTAAAAATTTGTTTTTCATTGTACTAAAAATTAGAAAGTTATATTAGCTCCCAACATAAAGGTTCTTGCCTGCGGATAAAATGCTCTGTCTATTCCAAAAGAATCTCCTGCCGCAATTTCCGGATCGTACCCGGTATATTTTGTAAAAGTAACCAGGTTTTCGGCAGTTACATAAAATCTCAGCTTGTTAACCCCAAAGTTTTGGGTAACATTCTGAGGCAGCGTATAGCCTAACTGAATCAATTTAATTCTGAAATAGTCTCCTTTTTGCAGATACCAGTCAGATAGTCTTGAGTAGTTTTTGTTTGCGTCTGCTCTTGTTAATCTTGGATTTTCATTTGTAGAACCTTCTCCTGTCCATCTGTCTAAGATTTTGGTTTGATAATTAGCATCTAACATATCCAGTCTTCTTAAACCCTGAAAGATTTTGTTTCCTCCGGCACCCTGTCCGAATACCATAAAATCCCAGTTTTTATAGCTCAGATTTAAAGTAGCTCCATAATTATATTTTGGAATTGAACTACCCAAATTCACTTTATCCAAATCATTGATTACCCCATCACCATTTGAGTCTGCCCAGATAAAATCTCCGGGTTTTGCATCTGTCTGAAGCAATTGTCCTTTAGAGTTTACATATGAATCAATCTGCGCCTGATTTTGGAAAACCCCTAAAGTTTTAAATCCATAGAAAGAGTTATAAGCGTCCCCTACAACAATCCTTTGTATAGGTCCCATGGATTGGAAGCCTGCTCCGTCCAAATATTTCGTTCCCTTTTCGAGTGATAAAACTTCGTTTTTATTGTATGCGAAATTAGTATTTACAGAAACCGTGAAATCGTTCCAGTTTTTCTTGTAGCCAAATTCTACTTCAACCCCCTTATTGCTCATGTCTCCAATATTGGCAATATAAGATCCTGTAACTCCTACATACCCCGGAATCTGAACAGGTCGTAGAATATCTGATGTTTTTTTGTTATAAACATCAACTGTTAAAGTAAAGTTTTTGAAAAGTCGTAAATCTGCTGCAATATTGGTTTGTGTGGTCGTTTCCCATTTCAGATCTTTATTTTCCAGTCCATTTTGCAAATAACCGATTAATACACCTCCTGATCCACTGGTATAGTTAGCTCCTGAGACATAGAATTTTGAAAATTTATATGCTTCGATACCATCGTTCCCTAAAGTTCCGTAGCCTCCACGGAATTTTAAACTATTCACGACGTTATTTTCCGGCCAGAAATTTTCTTTATCCACATTCCATCCTAAAGAGAATGAAGGGAATACACCCCAATGATGATTTGCCCCAAACAACGAAGAACCATCATATCTTAATGTACCTGTAAATAAGTATTTATTTTTAAAATCATAAATTAAACGTCCGAAATAAGAAGCTTTGTTCCATTCCTGATTATCCCATGCTGAGGAAGTCTGATTTGCCAAAGGAACTTCAAAGTTGAAAGAAGCTTCTTCATAGCTGCTGATCGGAAGACCCTTATGGGTAACGGTTTGTCCATTTCCAATATTATAATCATAGTATCCTGTTCCCAAAAGTACATTCAGGCTATGATCTCCAAATTTATTCTGGTAATTCAATGTGTTTTCAAAACTCCATTCAAATTTCTTTTGAGTCGTACGGCTTAAGCTGTTTAGAACTAAATTGCTGTATGTTGCACTTAAATAGAAAAGTGGAGTGAAATTCTGGCTTCCCCAATATGCTTTTTTACCGTTTAATGAAGATTTAAATGTAAAATGATTTAAAAATTTCACTTCTGCAAATACATTAGCAATAAAATCGTCTGACCAGTTATTGTTTCCTAATTGTGTATATCTGAAAGCTCTTGGGTTAGACATTTCCTGGTTCACATAAGGCGAAATTCCGTATGGATTTCCATTTTCATCTCTTACGATATATTGATTGGTATATAAAGCAGGATTTACCTGTGACCAATCTGTTACCACAACAGGAGTGATGGGGTCCAAATTCACTGCAGAACTTAGAGGACCTCCAAACTCACCGTTAGCATTAATCCCTTGGTTTTTTTGGTTGGTATAGGCAAAAGTTTGCCCCAAAGTAAGCCAGTCTGTTACTTTATGAGTTGAATTTAAACGTCCTGTTAATCTTTTGTAATAAGAAATATCGCTCATTACGATACCTGTCTGATCATAATATCCAAATGACGCAAAGTAAGTAGATTTTTCGTTTCCACCTTGTATACTTACCTCGTGGTTCTGTCTCGCTCCGGTTCCGAAAATTTCATTCTGCCAATCGGTTCCTTTTCCTAATGATGCAGGATTTTGAAATCTTACAGCTTGTCCGTCATTTGCAAAACCTTCATTGATGACGGTAGCATATTGTGTAGCATCAAGAAGATCAAGTTTTCTTGCAGCATTGCTCACCCCGTAGAAACCGTTGTAAGATAAGGTAAGTTTTCCTTTTTTTCCCTTTTTAGTAGTCACCAAAATAACCCCTCTTGCAGCAGAAACTCCATAAATAGCAGAAGAAGCACCGTCTTTCAATACTTCAATACTTTCAATATCACTTTGGCTTAACCATCCGATTCCGTCTACCACAATCCCGTCGACAACCCAAAGCGGATCATTATTAGAGGAATAACTGGTAACTCCTCTTACTCTAATTGTTGCACTGGATCCCGGCTGACCGGAGTTAGAAATTACATTTACCCCTGCTGCTCTTCCTTGCAGAACCTGCTCCGGTTTTCCGGCTGGGATTGCCTCAATGTCGCTTGCTTTGATACTCGAGATGGCTCCCGTAACGTTACTCTTCTTCTGAGTACCATAACCAATCATGACTACTTCCTCAATTTTCTGTTCTTTTGGAAGGGTGTCGTTCTTTGTGTTTTGGGCACTGAAATTTGCAGTGAAATACAGCACCGCAACCATGCCTAAACTTCTAGATATTCTTACATTCATATACAGTTAGTTTTTTAATTCTCAAATTGAGACAATAAAAATATATTTTTTTTTAATTATTTAACATTTTATTAATAACTATTTTAATATTTCCTGTATTTTTGGGCATTTGAAGGCATAAATTTTTCTTCAAAAACAGCAAATATTTCAAAAAAACAGATAAAATCCATCCCCAAAATGACGACCAAGCTCTCAAAAATATCGCTTCCGCTTAAACTGACTTTTCTAATTTTCTCTATGGTGCTAAACTGCATGGGCATTGTAATTCTTCAGCTTTCGGAGGCAAAAATTACTTATGATAAGCTTGGCTTTTTAGAGTCTTTTAAGGATCTTCCCATTGCATTTATTTCACTTTTTGCCGTTAATTTTATCAGCAAAACAGGAACAAAAAAATCCCTGATTTCAGCTTTAACAATTGTTGGGATATGCTCTCTTATTTTGCCTTTCGTGGAAGTATTCTGGTTTTATAAATTATGGTTTGCCATTATCGGGGCTTGTTTTGCGATCGGGAAAATTTGCGTATTCGGAATTATCCGGAACAATATTTCAGACGAAAAATCTTTAGCAAAAATCATGAACAGCGTAGAAGCATCCTTCATGATCGGTGTTTTCGTGGTAAATATAGGTATTGGATGGATTATTTCAAG
>NZ_JBBCQL010000079.1:0-17065 GCF_037149975.1 Chryseobacterium sp. VD8
ACTTTTTCTTTCAGCTTTCCTTTAAGCTGATTGGTGTTGGCTAAAAGATTTTCTATGCTTCCGAATTCTTTCAGGAATTTCATGGCTGTTTTTTCACCAACGCCTTCCAGTCCGGGAATATTGTCGACCGCATCTCCCATCATCGCGAGGAAATCGATTACCTGTTTCGGATCTTCGATTTCGTATTTGGCTTTGACTTCTTCAACGCCTAAAATTTCAATATCACCGCCTTTAAGTCCTGGTTTATAAATTTTGATTTTATCGGTTACGAGCTGTGCAAAATCTTTATCCGGAGTTACCATAAATGTGGTGTAGCCTTCTTTTTCTGCTTTGCAGGCAATGGTTCCGATTACATCATCTGCTTCATATCCCGGAACTCCCAAAATAGGAATGTGCATCGCCTCCAAAATCCTGTGAATATATGGAATCGCATTTTTAATGGCTTCAGGCGTTTCGCTTCGGTTCGCTTTATAATCTGAGAAGTCTTCAGTTCTTACACTGGCTTCTCCCACATCAAAAACTACTGCCAAATGAGTTGGTCTTTCTCTTCTGATGAGTTCAATTAAAGAATTGGTAAATCCGAAGATGGCAGAAGTATCCAGACCTTTGCTTGTAAGCCTCGGATTTCTGATCAATGCGTAATATCCCCTGAAAATCATCGCATAAGCATCGATGAGAAATAACCTTTTATCTTGTGTTGCGTCCATATTTTCCATAAGGAACAAAGATAAGAAATTACTTTTCTTTTTCTTTTGTGTTGAATTAAAATAACGGTGCGAATTATCATTCCAAAAGAATCTAAATGTTGAATTCTATTTTAAATATTTTTCTTTTGTCCTGAAACAATAGAAACAAAAATTCAAGACCGGGAAGCTGAATGCTAAAAATGAATCCTATTCTCTAAAAATTCTAAAACTCGCGCTAATGATACATTGGTTCTTCGGTTTAAAATTCTGTCGCGCTCAGACAGTAGAATTTTTTTAACGTTCATAGGATTCATTTTCTTAACGCTTCAGCTTCCGAAGTCGATTTTCAAGCAATAGGAGCTGTCATTCTGGCGAAGGAAGAATCTAAATGCTTTTTATTATAACATTTTCTTTTGTCTTGAAACAAAAGAAACAAAAATTCAAGACCGGGAAGCTGAATGCTAAAAATGAATCCTATGCTCTAAAAATTCTAAAACCCGCGCGAATGGTAAATTGGTTCTTCGGTTTAAAATTCTGTCGCGCTCAGACAGTAGAATTTTTTTTAACGTTCATATGTTTCATTTTCTTAACGCTTCAGCTTCCAAAGTCGATTTTTAAACAATATGGGCTGTCACTCTGGCGAAGGAAGAATCTCAATTAACTACTTGTGTAGAGATTCTTCATTCCATAATGCTTCGCAAAATTCCAATCAGAATGACAAATGAGTATTCATCTTCCTGAAAATTTCAACGGTCTCTAGTTCCTAGCCTCGATTGCAGCATTTGTCTGAGCTCATTTACAAATTTTCGGCTGCGGCGGCTTTGCCGCCGCAGCCAAAACTTTGTAAATAGCGAGTGCGGAAAGCGAGAAATAGCTCCTGAAAATATTTTTTCAAATAAAAAAGACCTCAAATTTGAGGTCTTTTTGAATATTTTGGAATGGTTTAGTCAATTTCGGCTTTTGAAAAGAGATCCTGAATCAGCATTTCGTCTTCACAGGCTTTTTTGAATTCGGAAATAAATTCTTTCAGGCTTTCAGGATTGTTGGAATAAGCACAGAACATATCGGCTTCGGGATCAAACTTAATATCTTCTGAAAGGTTCGGTTTTTTCTCTTCCACAAAAACTTTTGCCAGCGAAGTCCAGTCGTAACCGTTTCCTTCGAAACCTTCGTCTTTTCTCCATTCGAAAATTTCGGGTTTGTAAGTTCCTGCGTTTAAACATACTGAATACGTTTTTTCTGAGGATACCCAAAAAAAGGGCTTAATAGCAGTCTCAAAATTGTAGGCTTCCATAATGTTTTTTTATTAAAATTAATAGAATATTAAAGATAATAAATTTATGAGCTCATCCATTTTTTATAACATTTATTAACGTTTTGTCTGCTATTTTTAAGCTTAAAAACACACCGTTTCTCACATTTCCGGAAAAGACCTCCTGTTAAAAATTTAGTTTTCCGGTCTCCAAAAAGATGAAATAGTTGACAAAAAAAACAGAATAGCTGCTCTTTTAAGCCATGCTATTCTGTAACCAATTTTATTTTTACTAAGATGATTGTTGCGTTTTGTATTATTTAGCTCCCGGCCATAAACCTTCATACTTAGAATTTCCGTAGTCGATGGTTTCTGCGCTGATAACGAAGCTGATCAGCATACTGTTTTCATCCACTGCATCGAAATCCACTTCATGCTGGATAACATATCCGTTTTCCCACCCCAGAGTAATTAAAGTACCTTCTTCGTGAGATTTGTTGAATGTGATTTCGCCGGTTGTGGGTTTGTATTTCCCGTTAAGTAAGCTTTCAAGGATGTCGGATTTTTCTGTAGCTTCCACAGTAACTTTAATCAGTGCATTGGAAGGATCTGATGCTACTCTTCCGGAAACGTCTGTAGATCTTGAAACGCTGTAGTTCAGCTTTAATAATTTTTGTCCTTCGCCGCCGTTGAATTTTAAAATTCCTCTTGAATTTGCTGCCATGATTCGTAAATTTTAATCGTTAATATTTTGTGATTTGGTTGATTTGGTATTCCAAAGATAGAACACCTTTTCTGAACCCGAAAGGAATCGAATATGAATCTGAATTTTTGTAGTAATTCTACGACTTCATGTAGTAATTCTACGATTAAAGAAATATTTACAAATTCAAATCACTACAAATCAATTATTTAAATAACAAATTAATTCAAAATAATATAAAATTTACACACTAAAAAGAGAAATATTAAGATTTAATTAAGATCATTTTAGCTTTTGTTAACGGGTTGAATCTCATAGCCGAATAAAAATTCCGATGAAAAGATTTTCACCGGAATTCGTATAAACTGAACTGAGAACTGATAATTTCTTTATTGGTAGGAATCGTGGAATTCCCTGTCTGTCTTAAATATTCTTATGCTGTCTGCTTTCACAGGCTGGTTATTGATAGAAATATCAAAACTGCTGTTATCTTTTGCCACTTTAAAATCCAGATGAAAGTCTTTTCCGGATTTTTCAAACTCACTGTTGAGCCTTTCCCAATTGAAGTACGCTCTGCCGATAAACTGTTCGCCTTTTGCGGTTTCCCAGATGAAATTCAGTTCTTTTGGAATGGCTCTTTCTCTTGAAGGAATTTTATCAATCCACGAACGGAGAATAACTTCTTCTTCCGCGTTGTAATAACTGATATTGGATTCAAATAATTTAAAAGCCGGATTTTCTGAAGTAATTTGTGGTTTCCAGCTGTACTTTTTGCGGTAGTCTTCCCATTCTTTCGGTGTAATCTCTACAAATCTGTTCTTTTTCATTTCTTCACGTGTTACCGAAAGTTTGGAAAAAAATTTCTGCTCAAGCTGTTTATCATCTTTTATAACTTCAGCCTGAAATTTCCCCAGCTCAATCTGAACAGCCCGGAATCTCAGCCATACTACGACCATTCCTTTCGGGGCAAAACCAAAAACAAGCGTTGTAAAACTGTTGTACGGATTTTCTGCGCTGCCGTATTTTTCGTTCCTTCCCAGATTTTTATATTCTTCCAGATGTTTATTGTAAAAAGAAGCTTCGCGCTGCGCATACGCACGCTGCATGTAATCTTTGATTTTTTCCACCGAAAAATCTGCCTTCAGATGATAAAAAGTATCTTCATATCTGGAAAAATAAGTAACATCTATTCCGACGGGTGTTCCATACTGTTCTGTCCAGCCTTTTCCGGAATTTCCCCATGTTCCTGAAGAGCTTCCGTAAGGCAGACTTGCAGGAACGCCTTCCAAAGTGATAATTTTATCTTCTACAGGCGTTACAATCAGATTATTACTGGGACTGCTTATTTCTACGTTAAATTCCGGCAATTGTTCTTCTTTCATTTTCTGGCAACTTATATTCTGAAAAAGGAGGGTTAAAAAAAATATTATTTTTATCGTTTTATCCATTCTGTATGTTTCTTTTGCGGTATTGTGCGACCAATGCGCCTCTTCTTTTCGGAGCATTATCATTAGGTCTCGCATCTAAGCCAATCTGGTTGGCTTTTACAGACCAGTGAAGGTATTTGTTTCTTAATACTTTAAGATCTTCTTCTTTGATGTGTCCCAGATACGAAATTGCTTTGATATCCTGTTTGTATTTGGCAGCTGAAGGTTTTTTCCCTGCGTTAAAATCTTCCACATATTTATTTCTGAGCTCGTTACACGCGTTCATATAGGATGAAAGCTGGCTGTAAATTCCGGTTAGAAAAGAATCTGTTATTTTATGATTTTCATTGATGAGATCTTCAAGATATATTACCTTATGCTGTTTAGAATAATGAAACATCTGGTTCAGCGGAATCTGATCGTATTTATTGGATAGCTTCCGTGTTCCCACCAAACCGTAGTACATGGAGATTTTATTCCACCACCGGTCATAGTTCACATCTTTCTGCCTGAAATATTTAATTTCCAACTGCTCATCATGATACCATCCTTCGTCTACCACAATTTTTTTAAACGCTTCGCATTCTTTATGAGTATTCACATTATTATACGGATCATAAGAATCACAATATAAAACAGAAATTTCATCTCCTTCTCCGTAAGATCCGCCAATATCGGAATGAACTCCCGGAAGGGTAAACTCCAGTCCGTATAAACCTGTGCTGTCGATATTCGTTAAATCAAAATTATCTCTGTATTCGTCATCTGAAGCAAGCTGAAGAACAAAATTCACTTTTCCGCCTCCGATGGTGTCTAAACCAAGCTGTTTAGTATCATCATCAATCCCGAAACCTCCTCTGTGGTTGAGTCCGTAAGAAGCAACCGTATCATACAATCCTGCAAAACGGAATTTTATTTCCTTCACATCCAGATCCTGCGCCAGAAGACAGGCTCCGAAATATCCGTGCCGCATGATGAACTGCGACTTGGAGCCATCTTTATCCTTTACCGTAACCGTTTCATTATTAATAAATTCCGGAGGAAAAACCTGTAACGTTTCTTTTCCTAAAGCATAAGAAATTATTCCCGGAGAATTTGCCACATGGATAAAATGTCTCGCCGCAGCAGCTCCCCTGCTGAAACCGAATACATTTACGGTAAGAACTCCGATAGGTTTTGTATTGTTTTTAAGTTTATTTACGATGGCTTCGGCTCCTTTTTTACAACCTTTTACCACTTTTGCCACGACTCCGGTATCTCCGGTTCCCTGTGCAACACCTTTTAAAATGCTGTCGCTTTTTCTGTCCTCCGTTCCGATTCCCTCAATATACCATGATATCTGATTCTGTGCATTCGGATCAATGGTGTCGTAACCGCGGGCAACGTTTGTAAACTCGTTGTTGTAACTGTCATCTTTATCGCTGCTTGCTTCTTTGAAATTTCCGCCGAGCAGGGTATTGGTTTTGTTATTCTGGGTTCCGTCAAAAAAAAGATTCAGGCTTATATCAATGGTATTAACGGGTTTATCATCGGGATTAATGGTTTCTGCCTTGTTATAACTTACTCCTGTTCCGTTGCCTTTCTGCTCTACGGTTGCCGCACTGTTATGACTGATGCCTTCTTTGGCAAAAGTTCTGGAATCTCCATCAAAACGGTTGACCGCTTTCCCTTCTACAAAATATTCAATGCTCATTTTTTAGTGATTTTTAGATTTCTCGCCACTATTGTTCTGAACTTCTTTTTCTGCGTGATGTTCCACTTTTCCCTGACTATTAACCTCAACACCTTTAAGGCTGGTTAATTTATGCTCTTTTTCACCATAGACTTCCATATCGCCTTTTACATAATGACTCATTTTCCCGACAACATTCGTCATGAAATCTGCTCCTGTGGAAAGATATTTCATGGAACCTATACTTTCGGTATGATTTGCCATGATGGTATCAGATTTATTCATTCCGACATTGGTGCTCATATTTTCGCCGACGTTGATATTCATGTTCCGGCAGTTAAACGTCATGGTTTCAGGAGCTGTAATGGTGATGTTGCTTCCGGAGGTGTCTAAATGAATTTTATTTCCTGATTTGTCAGTAATCACGATGCTTTCATCCTCTGTAAAAATAATTCTGTGACCGCTTCTCGTCTGGATAGATTTTACTCTGTTATCCACTCCGCCGCCGAGACCGACTCCGCCATGGAACATTCCGCCCATTACGAAAGGCCGGTCGGGATGACTGTGAACGAAATTCACCATCACCTGATCTCCCACTTCGGGAATTGCGACGTAACCTCTGTTTTGGTTTACCTGATCGGTTCCTCCCGCATCGGGACTCATCATTCTGATAAAATGTGTTGTATCATTGGTTTGCCAGTCGAATCTCACCTGAACTCTTCCCTGTCCTTCCGGATCTGTATTGGAAATGACGGTGGCGATCTGCGGTTCTGCCCTTGGAATTTTAAATTCAGGTTTTGGTAAAAATCCGGTGTCTGAAGCAATTCCTTCGAAGCTTCCTTTGTAATGTCCAATCGTATCAATTTCATGAGTAACTTCCGTCACCATGATTCTCGTAAAATAATCGGATTCGTTGCTGTCTAATTTTCTCATCTGAACATCCACCACACACCCCGGATGCAAAAAAGGAACGGTTGTATTTCCTGAAAATGAAAATACACTCACCGCTTCACTTCCTGCTGCACTTTTCTGCGAATATTCCACGTCAAGATGAGTGGAAGCTTTAATGGGTGCAACCTTTAATGCAGGTGTCTTGTATATTTTTTCGTTGTGGGAATAAGCTGTTTTCGCCAGATCTCCCACATGCTGAACCGGTGTTTCGCCTGAAGTCAGTCTTTCATGTCTGCTGCTGTTATAGCCGTAGAACTGAGGTTTTGTATGTACTGCTTTTAATTCAACTTTAATATCATTGGCGCTGCTTCCGTAGGTTAATTTGATCGGTTTGTTCTGAGGCGGAAGTTTTCCGAAATGCAAAACTTCGCCGTCATAATAAAACTGTTCACCATAGGCTTCAGCCATTCTCGCCAGATAATTGTAGTGCGTTTCATCATACTGGCTGCTGTAGATAATCTGTGAATAATCGTTGGTATCCACTCTTACATCAAAACGGCTGGAATCGATCCCCTGTTTGATGACTTCATTGGCAATGATTCCCATATTAACGGGTGAACCGCCGCCAAAACTCTGAATATGAGGTGCTCCGTCAAGTAAAATGGTGGGACTGTAGCCTGTTAACACAATATTTCCAAGGCTCATTTTCTCCTGACTGAAACCTACTCCCGTGATAACCCCTACAAAAGTTCTTTCGGGGCTGCTTTCAATATCTTTGTAGGAAATAACGGCTGTTAAACGTTTTCCGAGAAATTTATTGGCTTCTTCGAGAGTATGAGTCTGTCGGTCGCCTAAAGCGTCATGAGCCAATGTCACGCTGAATTGGTGGTGGCGTTTTGTGCTTTGGGTGAGTTGAAAATGCTTGTAATATTTAATCACTTTTCCTTCGATTACGAGAGAAAGTTTTACCAGACGGTTGATTCCCGTATGATGATTCTGGGAAATTCCGTCTGCATTCTGCGATGGGCGGAAGGAAGGATTCTGTAGTATATTTTGTGATTCTGTTTTCATATTTCCTGTGATTTGGTAGGTTAAACATGATCGCTTAGTGCTCTATTGTGTGGTGTTTCGGGCGTTTCCTTCTTTTACGGATCTTGAAAGAATTTTAGTTTTTCTCAATAAAAAATCCGGCATGAGATCGGTAGGAAGGTATAAAGTGCCTTCTCCTTTTTTCTGAAGTTCATCGTTGATATTGGGATTCCATGAAAGTAATTTATCTACATCTACATTCAGTTCATCGGCAATAATGTTCAGATTGAATCCTGCATTGATCTCGGTTTCTGCCAGTTGTGCATTGTTTTTTCCGCTTCCTCCTTTTACGAAGAAAACGGTATTCATCCTTGAGGAATTATAGTTTGCCAGAACATTCTGTAGTTCTCCAGTTGCGTAACACGCATTCAGGTATTTTTTAACATGATTGATGGTTTCTTCCGGCAAAAACTTATAAAAAACATGGTACTGAGTAGAGTTTGCAGCGGTCATGGCTTTGGCAATATTTCCTTCTCCACAGTTGTAAGCGGCAACTACGGTGATCCAGTTGTTGTATTTTTTGTAGAGATTGGCTAAAGAAACTGTTGCCGTTTTTGTGCTTTTGTAAAGATCCGTTCTGTTCTGTTCGGTTAATCCGTATTGATTGGCGTGAGCGGTCATAAATTGCCAGACTCCCACTGCTCCGGCTCCGGAAGCTATATTTCTGTTGAAATGGGATTCTATTAAGGCTAAATTTCTCAAATGTCTCGGTAAACCTTTCTGAACCAGAGAATATTCGATAAAATCTACAATTTCCCTATTGGCATTAATAATACTTTTATATCTCTTCACACTGCTTTCCGAAGTATCGGAAGCGGCAAGAAACTGTGCGTTCGTAAAATTCGAGCACAGCAATACCATTGCGGTAAGAAAGATATTTTTGAGATTTGGGTTCATTGTTTTTATGCTTTTGTGAAAAGTTTTTTAAACTGATTCACTATTTTATTACTCTACTTTCCAGCTCAGTTTTTCTTCTTCGGAATTCCAGTCGACATGAATGGTCTGTCCGGCTTTTACTTCTTCTCTTACGATCATTTTTGAGATCGGTCTTGCCAATTGAGAACGTATCACTCCTGAGATCTGTCTTGCTCCGTATTTGCTGCTGAATCCGCCCAATGCAAGATTTTTCACGGCTTCACCGGAGATTTTCAGACTCATTCCCAGTCTGGCTAAAGAGTTGTGCAGTGATTTTAACTGAATATTAAAAATTCTCTCCGCGATGGATTCTGTAATTGGTGCAAAAGGAATAATTTCTGTAATTCTTGCTAAAAATTCCGGTCTGAAACGTCCGGAATTCGACATAATCTGCATTAGAGATTTTGATTCCGGGATTTTTCCTTCTTCAAACTGCTTTACGATTTCTTCGCTTCCGATATTTGAGGTAAATAAAATCAGCGCATTGCTGAAATCTCCTTCTTTTCCAAGTTTATCATGAACTTTTCCCTCGTCCATGATCTGTAAAAACACATCAAAAACCGAATGATGGGCTTTTTCAATTTCATCAAATAAAACGACAGTGTAAGGCTGCTGTCTTATTTTGTTGACGAGCATTCCTCCTTCTTCATAACCTACGTATCCGGGAGGCGCACCATACAAAAGAGCGGCTGAATGTTCTTCTTTAAATTCAGACATATCGAAACGAACCATTGCTTTTTCGTCGTTGAAAAGGAGTTCTGCCATCGATTTTGCCAATTCGGTCTTTCCTGTTCCGGTAGGTCCCAAAAGGAAGAATGATCCAATGGGCTGTCCCGGTTTATTAAGTCCGCTTCGATTTTCAACAATTGCATCGGAAAGGATTTTTAAAGCATGATCCTGCCCTACAACACGGTTCATTAAAAGGGATTCCATATTCAGAAGCTTTTCTTTTTCCTGCGCCTGAATTTTCCCGATCGGGATGTTTGTTTTTGCCGCCATTACCGCCGCCAGTTCCAGACGGTCTACTTTTTCTCTTTTCTTTGAGGCGTGCTGCAAAAGTTCGGCGTAGCTGTCTTCAATAATTTTCTGAATCTGTTCCACCGGCATGGAATTGTCGATTTGTGGCTGCTCACTTAAAGATCCCCATAAAATCGGGCTAATTTTGTCTCTCAGCAGATTGTAATTCCAGATCAGTTCATCTGCTTTGTCTTTTTCATCGAAATAATCTTCGCTCTGAAGCTTTTCGTAGGTTAATTTCCAGCTTTCCAGTTCTTTTTCTGAAAGTTCGTCGAGCATTTTAATCGCCGCCATCGTTCTGTCTAAGAGATCGATGGCTGCATCGGGAAGTTTTTTGCCTTTTGCATATCTTTTTGCCAGACGGACACATTCGGGAAGAGCGGTTTTCTCGACTTCAATTCCGTGGTGTTTTTTGTAGCCTTCGAGTAAAACATCAATCATTTTAACGCAGGTTTTTTCGTCCGGCTCATTTACCGTTAACACTTCGAATCGTCGGTTGAAAGCCTGTTCCGGCTCAATAATTTTCCTGTATTCTTCCTGAGTGGTGGCTCCGATGACGGTAATTTCACCTCTTGCAAGTTCAGGTTTCAGCAGGTTGGCAACGTTTCCAATGCTTCCTTTGGGATCTAAAAGGGTGTGAATTTCATCAATAAAAAGAATGGCTTTTTCAATTTTTTTACATTCGTTGATGACTTTTTTCAGACGGTCTTCGATTTCTCCTTTGTAAGAGGTTCCTGCCAGTAATGCGCCGGTGTCTAATTCCAACAGTGTTCCGTTTTTAAGCATCTCAGGAACATTTCCTTTGCTGATCTCAATGGCAAAACCTTCTACCAAAGCGGTTTTCCCGACTCCGGGTTCTCCGATAATGATGACGTTCGGTTTGCTTCTCCTGCAGAGAATTTCCACCAGCATTCTGAGTTCTTTGTCTCTTCCGATGATGTTTTCTAGTTCTCCTTTTCTTGCCTGTGCGGTTCTGTCTGTGCAATAGCTTTTTATGGAAGGAAAAGACTGGTCTGAATAATCTGAACCGTTTGAAAATATGGAAGAAAATTCTCCGTTTTCCGAACTTTCGTAAGGCATGTCTTTTCTGTACAGATTGAAAATTTCATGTTCTCTGAGAGGTAGTGATTTGAGCTGCTGTAAAGTAAAAGCGACCTGTGGTTTTACAATGGCTGTTAAAATACAGATTGGGGTAATTTCGTCCAGACCTAATTTCAGACGGATGTCATCCGCTTCTTCTACAATATGATCTACTGTTTCGTCTTCTCCTGCTTCACTGGGAAGATGACTGGTTTTGGGATAATCTTCAATGCGAACATCCGCCCATTCGTAGAAATATCCGGGATCTTTGTCGATGCTTTTAAGGAATTCGTTCAGCCCGATGTCTTTGTGCATAAGTGCCTGCAGAATGTGCGGAGCTCCGTAGGTGGCATTGTAATTCTCCTTCGCGATGGATTGCGCTATATGAAACAGCTGCTTTACAGTCTCATTGGTAACTAATACTCCCATTGTACTATTCAGATTAATATTTTGTGCGGTGATTTGGTGTTTCTCCGGTTTGTATTTTCCTTGTTTTTTATGGAATGAATCTATAACCGTCTGAATTTTTATTATTTACTAAGTTAACTGTTTTTTCTTAAAAACGGAAAAATATGTATTAATAATGTGATTTAGAATAAATATTTTAACAAAAATTAATTTAAAATGGTAAAAAGACCGTCTTGAGTGACAGCCTTTTGTATGAATATCAATGAAATGAATTGTTTAGCTTGATGGCCAAAGACCTTCGTATTTGGAGTTTCCGTAGTCGATGGTTTCTGCACTTACCACGAAGCTGATGAGCATACTGTTTTCGTCTACCGCGTCGAACTCAACTTCGTGCTGAATAACGTATCCGTTGTTCCATGAAAGGGTGATTAATGTACCTTCTTCGTGAGATTTGTTGAAGGTGATTTCTCCGGTTGTCGGTTTGTATTTTCCGTTCAGTAAGCTTTCCAGAATGTCTGATTTTTCAGTTGCTTCTACAGTTACTTTGATGAGTGCGTTGGAAGGATCTGAAGCTACTCTACCGGAAACATCCGTAGATCTTGAAACGCTGTAGTTCAGTTTTAGTAATTTTTGCCCTTCTCCGCCGTTGAATTTTAAGATTCCTCTTGAATTTGCTGCCATGACAGGTAAATTTTAATCGTTATTACTATTTTGTGATTCGGTGATTGTGTAACAAAGATAAAGTGGCAATTTCTCTTCTGAAAGTTTTTAAATATCAATTTGAAATTTTGTCGTATTTCTACGATTTGATGTCGTAATTCTACGACATTGGATTTAATACTATCTTAACAATCCTTTGTTATAAAATGTTTATGACAATTCTTTAAGTGTAAAAAAACTTTTATTTTTTACACCATACTGAGAAATACTATAGCTGATTTCGATTTCTTTTACCAGTCCGGAGTCTTTATACAAGATATATTTTCCGACAAAATCAAGCCCATTTTCGTGTGAATTTATATTCTGGCGGAGAACGATTTCATGATCTTCAGAATGTTCCACTTTCTGCTGAAGCTGAATTTCTGTATTCTCTTCTCCAATTGACTGATCCAAGTGAGATTTTCCTTTCGTAAAGCTGTTTCTTATGCTTGCAAAATAGTTTTTGATGAAGATGTCTTCCTTCATTCTGCTATGGAAAAGTGAGGGATCGAGAACGATACGTTCAAATTCATCAAGATATATTCTGGCGTATGTATCGGGAAAAAGATCTGTAAGACGTTCTTTAATCGTATTGAAATGATCTGTGGTTTCTTTGGTTAACGAAAAAAATACAACTCTGCCTTTGTCATCGGTTCTTACCTCAACAGGATTCAGCGAACGGATGGATTCTGAAGCGAGATCTGCCATCATCGTTTCGGATTTTTCGAAAAAATTGTTTTTGAAAAGGTGAAAAATGTGATTATTTTCTTCTTTTCGAATCCATTTTACTGAAACGGTGTAAGAAAGTGTATTTTCTTTTTCTTCAAGCGCATTTTCTTCGGTTTCCCTGCTTTCAACAGTGTAAATTCTAGCCAGGTTTTCGGGATGGAAAGGAATTTCAGGGTTTAATTTCAGATCTTTGAAAGGTGCATCATTCCTGCTGTTGTATTCTTTTATTTTGTGAATATCAGGAATAAGAAGTTTTTTCCGCGGAACAAGATTATCGTATATAAAATCTTCTCTCGCACAATGCGTATTGTGAAATTCTTTAAGGTATTCTGGATTTTCGAGATTAATTTCTTCAGCTATACTTTCCAGCGTTTCACCGGAAAGGATAAAATGAACGGTCATATATTTTGTTTTTTTGGCTAAAACTAAGTTAGAGGAAAAATTTTAGTCCGCAAAATGGTTTTGCTGGTATTTAATTCAAAAATCTTAGAAATTACTTTAATTTTATCTGGTAATACTTCATCAGTGAAGATGCTTATTTTTAAGGTATTACTCATTAGCTTTTTTTAAACCCTTTAAATTTAACACAAAAAAACAGCGCCCGAAAATAGATGCTGTTTCTATTTCAATCATTAATTTTTGATTATTTCTGTCTGGTGAATTCCAGATATTTATCGCCACATTGCGTGAAGTGTTCGAATTCGTTCATTGCATTTCCGTAATTCTGGATCACAATTTTATCCCCTTCGTACAGACCGCCAATTTCGCCCATGGTAATATTTTTGATCTCTCCTGTTTTTTCATCGCTTTCCGCAGAAACATTTCCGGCAGCAATTACTTTTGTTTTATCTAAAATTTTAAACGTTGAATTTCCGTCGGTATTCTTAAATTCTATTGAAAATCTTCCGCCTTCACAGGTTATTGCGATAAATTTTCCTTCAACAGAAGTTTTGGAAACGGCCTTTTTTGTATCTTTTTCTTCCGGACTTTCCGTTTGTTCATCAGACTGTGCTGAATCTTTTTTCTCAACGGGAACTGCTGTTTTTTCAACAGGCTGAGAAACGGACATTGAGTCCGCTTTTATTGCTTTGTTCTTTGTTTCATTTTTGGAGCAGGAAATGGTAAAAATCCCTGCCAGTAAACAAATTCCAATGATTTTTTTTGTAATCATAAGGTATACTTTTGACGTATTTATTAGATCAAAAATACCATAAATTTTAATCCGACCATATTTTTTGTTTTAAAATTGACTGAAAAAGGATTCAGACGATGATTTAAGATGAAGAATTCTGTAATTATTTTAACGCTACGTTCGAAAATTTATTCTGATTAACAATTTTATACGTTCGAAAATGCATTTCATTCAGCAAATAACAGCAGAACATGTTCAAAATATATTAAACGGCAAAAGCGAGATGAGTTTAAAAGATTGGCAAAAAAAAAGAGATTGTGAAAAACACAATCTACTAATGGTACCGTAAAGTTTATTATTTTACTTTTTTCAACGGAAGATCATCACTTCCGGGATTGATAAAGTAGATGGGGCTTCCCGAGATATAAAATTCGTCATCAAGCTTTTCTACGTAGATGATTCCCATTTCTTTATCTTTCGGGCTGAACGGGATGCTGATCTTGTCTTTGGTAACAAATTTACTCCTGATATTTTTATAAATTTCCGGCCGGTCTTCATCGCTCATATATTTTACCGTAATATTATCGAGCCTGATGATCTGTATATCAAAACTTGTTTTCATGCCGTCGCGGTTTCTTGCAGAAAAGTGATAAGTTCCGATCCAGTCTTTTTCGCCGGATAATTTGTTGGTTTCGGAAGGCTGACAAACCATATTGATGAGCAATATGAAAAAGCAAAATAGTGATTTCATGTTCTTGTTATTTTTTAATGAATTTCCCTGTTGCGTCTATGCTGTATTCTACACTCACTTTCGCGGAATCGCCCTGTTTTTTTTCTCCCACAATATCTCCTGCCTCATTGTATTCCAGCTTATCCACAGAGTGTTTTACTATGGTGATGGATTTATCTTTACCGATGGAAAACGTTCTGAAATATTCTGTCTCAAAAGTAAAACGGCAGTCGAGTAATATTTTATCCGTTAAAACATTATTGAAATAGCTGTTTAGCTGAACATTCAGAATTTTGGTGTCATTTTCCCCAAAAGTATTATAAATAATGAGTTTTGCTGTATTCTGATCAGAAAATTTAAATGTCTCCAGTGTATAATATTTCGTTTTCGGATCGGGTGCAATCTCAAAATCATTTTCTTTGATGGGAACTGACGAGTCTTTCTCGTTAAATGTATCCGACTGCAAACCTTTATAAGAGGTATTTACAATATAGCTTACAGAATCTGTATCGGGTTTATAGTAGGGCTGCACACGGTCTGAAGTGTAGGGTAAATTATTTGTCATTTCTGTAGATGTACTGTCTGTTGATGATCTGTTGCTTTGTGAAATTCCGTTTTCGCTTACGTTTTTTTTGCAGGAAAAACACAGCAAAACAAAAAGGTGAATTGTGGTCAGTTTTAAAATTTTCATTCTCTAATTTCTTTAAAATTTGGGCTGTACCCCTGCAGATGCAGGTGATGATGATGGTTCTTGGTATTCTTTGGCAAATGGTGAAGATAATTTATTTTGCCGTTTCTTTTGTAACTCCATCCCAACATACTTTTCCACCCGAATCTGTACAGCGCATCATTCCATTTATTCTGTCTTGCATCATCCAGCATATCCGGATTTGCACTTATATCAAGACTGGTTCCGTCGCCAAACATCAGTTTTTTATCTTTTCTTAAATATTTAAAATCTCCGTTATTGCCATTGATATGGCTTACACTCGGACGTGAGGAACCGTCGGAATGGCTGAAACCATTACAGCTGATGTCATTATAGCTTACTTCAAGCATTGCACCAAAAAGACTTGCCAGTGTTTTTTCATTCACATATTTTCTCGGAGAGTCTACATTAAAAGTGTACTGATAGCTTCCTTTACTGTAGGTTTTGGTTACCTTATCAAAATTAATAAGATTGACCATCACTCCTTTTTTACCGTTTACCATCTGGGTCGGGATGATGTTGTAGGTTCCCAGCTCATGCAGGGTTCCTTCTTTATCATGGTAAATATACCTATACTTTTTTTTGTTTTCTTCTTTTACTGTTTTCGGAATTCTTTTTTCAATTCTTCCGTCACTGTAGATATGGTAGGTGATAAGACTGGTGGAAGGAGACACTCCCGCTTTAACGTCCTGACAGGTGAAATCAGTAGTTTTTAATGCTTTTCCTTCATTGTAAAAATCATTAATGGCTTCTTCGAATTCCCATACGTACGACTTCCCTTCTTTTCCTTCGTAATATCGTTTTTTTCCTTTTTTATCAATCCAGAATTCATGAGACTCCCTTTTAAACATGGGATTATCATCATATGCAGCTTTGGTACTGTCATAAACTACATAGTCTTTTTCTGTTCCGTGGCCACATGCTTTTGGGTAATTGACCGCAAGATAGAGATCCGTCTTTGTCTTCAGCTTTCCCTGAAACCTTTTCTGTAAAAAGTGTTTTTCCACATAATCGAGCTGTTTCTCCGCAGTCATCTTAATGAGTTCGCTCCGCTTAATTCCCAAATCTATGGAAGCCACCTGTCCGAACTGGATAAGCCCGACATATCCTCCTTTCCGGCTGTCGTCCTGATTGGATTTAAACGTTCCCACCGTAGGATCAAAACTTCTTCCGGTTTCCAGTGCCATAACCGCCATCAACCAGTTTGCGCCTTCAAAATTCTGCTGCGGCAATCCCAGATTCTGAGAAATTTTTATAACTTTTTTTCTGAATTCACAGCTTACTTTGCTGCCCCAGATGAGATCTTTATACAATTCTTTACAGATGCAGCCTTTCGGTGCCTGCGCTTTTCCTTCTACCACACTCGTTGTTTTACCTGCAGGTTTGGCAGCCGTAGGTTTTTTATCCGGTTTTACCGTTCCTTTGGATTCTGCCCAGTCCCAAAGTTCATTCCATGTATTTCTTACGGTTTCTGTAAAGGAATCAAATACTCCGCTGGTTTCTTTTTTAGAATCTGGTTTTGAAGCGGCGGGCGAACCTGTGGCTTTTGGCGTGGATTTCGGAGCCTGAGACGGCTGCACAGGCGGTTTGTATTCAGGATTTTTTATCACCCTGTTTTCAGTTGCGTGTTTTCGGTCTTTGTAATATTCTACCGTCACATAAAATTCCAGTTCTTTGGGGTCTCTTTCCCCCTGCGAAGCTTTCTGCATCAAAGCTTTGGTAAGTATAAATTCTGCGGTTGCCGTTCCGGTTCTGCTTACAATGGCTTCTTTGCTGTCTACAAATTTATTTTTAGAGCTATGCCCTTCTCCGGCGGTATCATCTTCCTAAAGCGTAAACAATAATTTTTTACCTGCAAGATTTACGCACTGCGCACTGGCTACAAGCTTTTCCTGATAGCTGAAAACAGTTCCCGGAGAATCGTCG
>NZ_JBBCQL010000080.1:0-17056 GCF_037149975.1 Chryseobacterium sp. VD8
GAATTAATAAAGAAAAAGATATAGCAGAATTAAAGCAAGATATAGATAAATTACTTATAGAATCTAAAGTTAAGTTATATATTACCATTGACGATATTGACAGACTGACACCAAGTGAAATCACAGATATTTTTCAATTAGTAAAACTTAATGGAAATTTTGCTAATACTATTTTTTTATTAGCATATGATCAAAAGGTCGTAACACAGGCTTTAACTCGTCAGTTTGGTGAGAATGGAAATAAGTATATTGATAAAATTGTCCAAGTTGATTATACTATTCCAAATATTTCACAAGAGACTATTAAAAGAATATTTGGAGATACATTAATAGGATTGTTTCCCGATAGCAATTTAAAAAAGCTTTTAGAGGATGAAATTTCATCTATAAAAAACCAAAGTTTTGTAAAATATTTTACATCATTACGAGATGTTTATAGGTTTACCAATAGTTTGAGATTAAGATTATCATCTGTATATGCGGATCTAAATCTTTTTGATTTTTTAAATATCGAAGCCTTGAGGATTTTCAATTATGACGCATATAATTATATAATTAACAATAAAGAAGATTTGGTAGCCGCTAAAAAAGATGATTTTCAAAACTCAATTGGTATTCAGCCTGTAGAAAGAAAAACAAAAATAGATTCCACAGAATTTGATAAACTTACTAAAAAAATTTTAAAAGAACTTTTTGATCTTAGAGATTGGGGGTTCAATCAGATTTTAGATGAAGAGAAATTAATTAAAGACCGACGAGCAGCAAATAAACATTTTTTTGATAGATATTTTAATCTTCAATTAGGAGATTTTGATATTCCAGAACAAATTTTTGAAAAGTTTATCAATGATTCAACAATTGAAGAAAAAGAGAAAATTATACATCAAATAGTTGCAAAGAAAAACTTGGCTAAATTTCTGAGATGGGTGGAATTAAAAAGTATTGATATTGAGGCTTCTAAAATTGAAGCAATTTACACAGCATCATTAAATATATGTGAAACGGAAGAATATGCTAAGAGTAGCTATTTTGGCTTAGGATCAGATTTTACCCTCTTAATTAACTTTTGTAATAATTTATTGGCAGGAATTAGTGATTATGAGGTTAAGAGAAAAATATTCTTAAATAGATTAAGATCTAAAAATGGTGAGTATACATTTGTTGACTTTTTTTTAGCAGATACTATGCTGCTAGTCAAATCAAGAGCAGACGAAAGAAAGATCATCTATAATTATCTTTGGAATTCTTTATATACAGGTGAAAAAGATGATAACGTATTTTTTGATGAGATATTGCAAGTCCATAAAGATTCAATTTTATATTTATTTCGAAAATATATAAATGATAAATCATCATTAAATGACGATGAGGTCACAATGCTTATGCCTTTATCCCATAAATATTTTCCTGATGAGTTTAATATTGAATTTCCTAAACTAATACAAGAGGATAAAGAACTTTTGTATTTTCTTTGGTTGTCAATTAAAAGAGTATTTGTTACTTCTGTTGATGGTATCTCTTATCAATTTGCGGAAAATCAATTTTTGCCAGGTTTAGATAAAGAACAGATTAAACTTAGATTAGATAAAATTGATCAAAATGATTTGGATAACAATGAAACGAAGATTTTAAAATTGTTTACGGAAGCATATAATGATGGCTTTAAAGAAAGACTTTATTATAATATTGACAATCCGACCATTAAAGAAAGACTTTAGATTATTTTAATTACATAAGATATTATTACTCAAAACTCCTGAAAACTCAGGAGTTTTTCTATTCAATCCCCTCAATTCCCACCACTTCACTTTCCATCACCTTTGTTCCGGTTTCGTTGTAAACCTGCTTCACGGTTACTTTAATTCTGTCGTGTTGCGGAGTGGGGAAGTTCATGAGTTCGGAAATATTTTTGTAGCCGAATGCTTTTGCCAGCAATGCAATATGGCGGGTTGAATACTTTTGATGTTGTGTATAAGATTCGACATTTCCAACAAAAGTCTTTGAAACTCCCATTCTGATACTAAGTTCCTCTTGTGACCATTTATTAGATTTTCTTAATGATTTTACGTGTTCTATAAAATCAAAATCAAACTGAGTTGTTTCAAATGAAAAAATTTTATTCATATTTTTTTACTCCACTATAGTAGAGTTTAATTTATTTTTTATATATTTGTATCAGCGAATTAGCAAAAGCCTCGAAAGACCGATTGAAAAGACGCATTCCGAGCCGACAACAAAAAGTACAGCACTTTTTCGTCGGTAAAAATGCGGTCTTTGGATAGGTTTCAGATACAAATTTTCAAAATACACAGATGATGAAAAAGAAGATCTCAACCCTGCTGTTTTCAGCACCTCCCGAATAAACGGAGTTCTGCTGCAAAACCAACAACAGCGCTACACCGAGACTGCCCGCAAACGCAGGAAGTCGGAGTACAGTTTTACCCAAAAACCTTTACCCTTCGAAATTCCTTTACGCCTAAAGGAAAGCCGAAGTACGCTAAAAATCACCCCTAAAAGTACTGGCTTTCTTTTAATTTTCCAAATTATTTTCATCCCGAAAGGAATTTAAAAAATGCAAAAGGTTTCTTTGCCAAAGATCGGGAAGCGCTGTTGTTCCATTTGGCAAACTTTTGCCATCAGAATAAATGAATTTCAGAAATTTTTAAAGAGCTTATTTAAGCTTTTTTATAAATAAGAATATTCTTGTTGGAAAACGCTAAGGCGCAAAGTTTTTTATTCATATCAAATCTTTTAAGGCGCAAGAAAATCAAAGATTTTCGATAAAGGATTGGTGTTTAAACTTTTTTATAAATAAGAATATTCTTGTTGGAAAAACGCGAAGGCGCAAGATTTGATAAAAGTCCTATTCTTTCAAGACGCAGGGAGAAAATCTTTGATTTTCTTTTATAATGTTGATGATGAATTTTATCGCAGATAAAATCCTTGCGCCTTAAAGCATACTATTTTAAAACAACTTTGCGTCTTTGCGAAAATCCAACCTATTAAAAACCAACCTGTTGAAATTCATAAAAAACGATAACCTAAAAACAGACTCATGAAAAAGAAAAAAACAGATTTCGAAGCCAAATTCTGGTCCGGAACGAGAAAACATACCGCCATAAATTTACTGGAAACCTTTTTCCAGTTCAATGATCTTGCTGCAACGAAAGAAACCCTCAATGAAATGGTACAATCTTCAGTACAGAAAAACACCCGAATCGCAAAAGAACCCGCCGAAATTTTTTATTTGTATCAATCGTTACGGTCATTCACTCTCGTCTCTCATCACATCGCGAGAAAAGCTAGAAAAGGGAAGTTTAAAAACTCAACGGAAGTCAGTTTTCCCAAAACACCAATAAGCCTTTCAGAGAAAGAACAACGGAATCCGCTGCGCGTATTTCAGAACGCTTTTAAAGTCTGCACTTTGCAGGATTTTGATGATTTTCTGTCGGCAACAGCTTATTTCTCGTTGGGAAATTTCAGTTGTGACACGGAAAAGAAGATCATTATTCCCTACTTCCAGCTCATAAAATTACTGGAAGCCGCCCCGCTGATTGTGGAAAATTGCCAAAAAAAGATGAAGGGATAAGGTTGGCTAAGCGTAATCGGTTGGCTGAGCGGAGCCGAAGCCAACCGCAAAATGTAATGAATTGTAATGTTGGCTTCGGCTCCGCTCAGCCAACTATGATGGTCTGTAGAATAAAACGAAGAATCAAAATGGAACGAGTAAAACCGTTGGCTTCGGCTCCGCTCAGCCAACTGCAATGGTCTGTAAAATAAAACGAAGAATCATAATGGGATGAGCAAAACCGTTGGCTTCGGCTCCGCTCAGCCAACTATGATGGTCTGTAGAATAAAACTCAAAATCAAAACGGAACGAGTAAAACCGTTGGCTGAGCGGAGCCGAAGCCAACGACAACCCTCATTTATTTCAGGACAGAAGAACTTTCACAAAGATTTCCCGTAAATTTGTAAGACTTGAATTCTCAATTATGAATACCAAACAGGAAAAACTGGAAGCTTTCGGAAGATTATTAGACATTATGGACGATCTGCGCGAAAAATGTCCATGGGATCAGAAACAGACGCTGGAATCGCTCCGCCATTTAACGCTGGAAGAAACCTACGAACTTTCGGATGCCATTTTGCAGAATGATCTGCAGGAAATAAAAAAAGAGTTGGGAGATGTACTGCTTCACTTGGTTTTTTATGCTAAAATAGGCTCTGAGAAAGGCAGTTTTGATATTGCGGATGTTATTAATTCTTTAAACGAAAAATTAATTTTCCGCCATCCTCACATTTACGGAGACACGGAAGTGAAAGACGAAGAGGAAGTAAAACAGAACTGGGAAAAACTGAAACTGAAGGAAGGTAACAAATCTATTCTCGGCGGCGTTCCGAAAAGTCTGCCGAGTCTGGTAAAAGCCTACCGAATTCAGGATAAGGTAAAAGGAATCGGCTTCGAATTTCATGATGCGGAAGATGCGTGGAAAAAAGTGGATGAAGAAATTCAGGAGTTTCACGCGGAAACAGATCTGGATAAAAAAGAGCAGGAATTGGGCGATGTATTTTTCTCATTAATCAATTATGCCAGAATTTCAGAAATCAATCCCGATTCTGCACTCGAAAGAACCAATCTTAAATTCATTTCAAGGTTTCAGAAAATGGAAGCTTTAGCTGTGGAACAGGAGCTGAATCTTGCCGATCTGTCTCTGGAAGAAATGGATGTTTTGTGGGAAAAAGCTAAACGTTTACAGTAAATGAAGGTACAGAACCCGACGCAGAACAGATTTCAGTATCTCTTGGAGTTTAAGCAGACGGAAAGGAAATGGCATTTTCCTTTTCTTGCCGCGCTTTGTATCGGAAGCTGCCTTTTCATCGGATATTTTTTAGGAAAACCGAATTACGGCGCGCTTTCGAGTTTGGGCGCTTTAACGATTTTATATTTTACTTCGGCACCGATTACACAAAGAATGATTCATCTCGCGATCTGTGCTTTCGGAATTGTTTTCTCTTTTACGGTAAGTTCTTTTTTCGGATTTAATATTTATTTTGCCGCGCTGTCGGTTGCCGTTATCTCTTTTCTGGCGCATTTTATTTCCTCATATTTTAAAATTCCGCCGCCGGGAAATTTTTTCTTCATCATGGTTGCAGCAATGGCGAGTACCTATAAGTTTGATCTGGAAATGATCCCCACAAGAGTAGGGCTCGTTACAATGGGCGCGATACTTTCGTGTTCCTTCGCTTTTCTGTACTCCGTTTTTATTGAAAAAAGCAAAGTGGTAACCGTACCGAGAAGAAGTTTCAACAAAAGAAGATATACTAAATTTGTGGAAAGCACCATTATCGGATTTTTTATGGCGCTTACTTTAATCATCGGTCATCTTCTGGAATTTAAAAATACTTACTGGATTTCCATTGCAGCAGTCGCCATTATGCAGGGAAGAAATTTTGAGCACGTGCGACAGAGAAATATGCACAGAATTCTGGGAACTTTCATCGGAATTGGTTTGGCATGGGTGATTCTGCTTTTTAATCCCGAAAAGATCATCATGATCGTTATCATCACCGTTTTACAGTTTATTATTGAATTGTTAATTGTAAGAAACTACGGTTTTGCAGTGGTTTTCATCACGCCTTTAACGATTCTTCTGGCGGAAACGGCAAGTGAAGTTCATCATGATGTGGAAATTTTAATGAAGGCAAGAGTTTTGGATACCATTATCGGAAGTCTTATTGGTCTGGCGGCAGGATTTTTCCTCCATCATCAGCAGATTATTAATAAATTAGAGAAAAATATAAGGTTCTCTTATTTTCAGTTTAAAAAATTAAAAAAATAGCTATGTTGCGTATTGTCGTTTTATCCTCATTTTTACTGTGGAGCTGTAATCCCAAAGCTCAGGATGCTCCGAAAACGGAGGATTTGAAAGTAGAATTTTCTTTGCCTAAAAAACTAAAGGAAGTTTCCGGCATTACTTTGTCTCAGGATAACAATACAATCTGGGCAATTGAAGATCAGGGAAATAAAAACGTTATTTACGGACTGGACAGAAAAGGAAATTTCACGAGTGATGTTTTGGTAGAAAACACAGAAAACCACGACTGGGAAGATATTACGAAAGATGCAGCCGGAAATATCTACATCGGCGATTTTGGTAATAATGAAAACGACAGGCAGAATTTATCCATCTTAAAAGTTGATTTAAAAGATGCCTCTCAAAAATCCACAAAAGTAATCCAGACCACAACATTTCACTACGAAGGACAGACGGAATTTCCGCCAAAAAAATCCAACTGGCTGTATGATTGTGAGGCTTTTGTAGAGATGAATGGAAATTTTTACCTTTTCACCAAGAACAGAAGTAAAGGTTTTGACGGTACTTTTTTAGTTTTTCAGGTTCCTAACAAAGCAGGAGATTTTGAAGCAAAACTGATCGGAAAACTGAAACTTTCCGGAGGATACAGCGATGCGGCAATTACTTCTGCAGCGATTAACAGCACGAAAGATAAAATTGTTCTCCTGAACCATAAAAATATCCAGATCCTCACCGGTTTTTCAGCAAATGATTTCAGCAAGACCAAGATTGAAAAAGTTTCACTCAACCACAATTCTCAAAAAGAAGCCATTGTTTTTGCTGATGATAAAACACTGCTTATCGCTGATGAAAAGGATGGGAAAGAAGGCGGAAATGTGTATCAATTTAGTTTAAAATAAATGAATTTAGACAGATAAAACGTCATGCAGAATGATGTCATACTGAAAGGATCTCAACAACGCATTTTAATAATGAAAAATATATTTTAATTGTCTGTTTTTATCGTAAAGACTTCGACAGGCTCAGTCTGACACAATCATAAAACAACAGTTAGTATTAGGAATGTCTTGCTGAGCCTGTCGAAGCATCTTTCAAATTATAATGAAGTAAAAGATCTTTGCTCCTTTAGGAGCAGAATCTGTGTAGAAACAAGAATAAGTATATCAATCAATCAATCCGTAGGATTGATATCTGTAATACGATAAATGTTCTAAAGATAGCGTTCCTACGCAACGCTGAACCTACTTCTAATATGATTTCTACACAGATAAAACTCCAAAGAGTTTTCTGGCATTTTACTGTAAACTTTAATAACAAAATCCGCAAAAACTTTCTGCGGATTTTTATCTTGATTGTATAATGTTTAAAAAGTCATTCCCACGCCTCCTGAAACTCTTCCTCCGTCGCTTCCGTAGAAATAATTCAGTCTTGCGGAGAACATTTCTACAATGCTCAGCCATAGTCCTCCTCCTACAGACTGATGCCATTTTTTTGAATCTTCATGATCGTTCCATACTCTTCCGACATCATAGCCCAGTAAAAGCCCCATATTGGCAGGAACAATATTGTTTTTTACCCTGCCAAAATCCCATCGGATCTCCGAATTATTGGTGAAATAGGATTTTCCTGAAAATCTGTCGTTTCGGAAAGCTCTCATTCCGTTATTTCCACCGATTGCCGCAGCTTGATAAAACTCAAAATTATTATTGTTAATCCACATTCCGTTGCTGGAATTGGCAAGTACGAAATTACCGCGGTTGTCTAACCTGTGATTTATGGAGAGGGTACCTTTTAAGATTAAAAAGTTCCGCTTCGTATCGGCAAGGTCTGCTTTCCAGTCGGCATTTACTTTAAATTCCATTCCCAAAGTTGGAAACGCGTTGTTATCCTGATTTTTATAACTAAATGTATAATTTCCTCCCGCAAACTGCTGATTATCGAAAACTTCGGGTCTTACATCCGGCGAAAGATCTACAAAACGATCTCCGTTCCGCTGTACTTTATTATTTTCAAAAGTCAGCTGAAACTGGTTGAAAATATTATTCCAGCTTTTTTGGGAAACAGAAGGAGCAAAATTTATTTTAGAGATCTTTGCCCTGTTGAATCTTCTGTCATCTTCTTTTTTATCATATATACTTTCATTAGACAATCCGAAGAAATTTTCTGCGAAGCGTGGTGTTGTAAATCCTGCATCAAGATTAAAATCCCAGCTTCCGATTGCTTTTTTAAAGATCCCTTTATAATATGCATTAAAGCCGCCTGTAGCCGTGTAATAATTAATTTTCAGGCTGTGTGTTTGGGTAAACGGAGAACGGATAAAATTATTTACGGTATAATTCAGTAATACACCGAGAATTGCTCCGTCATCAGGAGTGTAATCTGCATTTGGATATCCTGCAAAAAAATTATACTTCGGATGTTTGTAGTTATAGGTATTAATGTCGTAATCGTCGGAAATATTTTTAGTTGCTCCTTTTGTATTGTAGGTGTTTTTCTGCGATTTAAAATCGTAAATCTTTACTTTACTTCCATTGGCAACATTGTACGTATCATGATTGTAGCCTCCGATCAGCCGGATGTTCATTTTGGGTTTTCCGTCTCCGGAAACTTCGTAAATGTCGTCATCTTCAAGTCCGTAGATCCAGAGTTCCTTTGTTTTGGAATCATCATATGTTTTTTCGAAAACCAGTTCCGGATTTTCTTGGTTTTTATCAAGTTTATATTGTTTTACATTAACGGTATTTGCCGCTTTTGTAATCACAAATTTGTCCGGATTAACGGTTCCTGTTAAAGGAACTTTCTCCTGCAGCACATCGTAATATTGTGAAGCATAAGTTTCAAGTTTTGTTTTTCTTGATTTTAGTTTTCTTTGAATGTCTGCAATGGTTTCATCCTGAACTTCTTTCGGGAGATTGGTAAAGGCTTCATCAATATCTTTATCCGATAAATGTTCCTGAATGTATTTTGCCTGAGCAATCCAGTCTTCGTTAGTAGAGCTTTTTAAGAAAATCAGATCCAGAGGATAGGGTTCCATAGCAAGCCATTTTACATTTTTAATATCATCTTTAAATGTTTTCATATGGCGTATTGCCGGAATATTCATGATGATCTTAAAAGCAGCACCGTCATATTTACTGAAAGCCTGATCTCTGTCTCTTGCAATCGGTTTATAGATTACCTTATCTCCGTCTTTATATTCTGCCCATTTCCATTGGTCGGAGTGTCTGTCCCAGTCTCCGATCAGCATATCAAAAATTCTTGCCCTGATGTACGTCTCTTTATCTACAGAATATTTATAATTTTTGTTTAAATTTTTCAGTACATCATCTGTAGAAAGAATATCTTTTGCATCATCAAGCGATGCCAGAGTTTTCGGATCAGATGAAAAACGCTCTTCGATCATGTATAATTCATTACCATAATTCAGATTATAATGTCCCAGAGCTTTTTGTCTGGGAATATAAAACAATCTCGGATTGCTGTGGTAAAGATGAATTTTATCTGCCAGATTTCCGACTGCAAATGGCGTAAACGGATGATTGGCGGTATAGAAATCCAAAAGGAACTTTTCAGGAAATGTATTATCCAGCTCGTTTCCGAAGGTACTTTTCTTGAAAGCCATATTATTCAGAAAACGGATTGCACTTTTTTTAACACCTCTCATCACAAATTCCTGTCCGTCCTGCGTTTTCAGCCTTAAACTGTTAGACTGGTTTCCGCCGCCTTCTCTGAAAGGAATATAACCTCCGTCCAGCGTAGAAAGATTGGCGGTTGGAGCTTCAATAAGCATTCCGTAATATTTTCGGTAATGTTCTCCCCAAAGCCATGTATAAAATTTTCCTTTTTGCGTTAATTTCTCAGGATAAATGGTAGAAATAACCGTCGGAGGGAAAGAATCCGGATAGCTGTTAACGAATTCTTTCGGCTTATCGATCACCTGAATGTGGGAAAGCAGTTCCGGCGTATTGTTTTTTGTTGAAAAATATTCTACATCCGAGCTTTTATCTTTTCTTATATTTAAAACAGCAAAACCGCTTCCTCCGTAAGAAAAATCTGTTTTTTCGCCAATGGTTGCAGGATCTACCTTAGAACCGGCACCGCTTATAATCTGTCTTATGTTTCTGAATTCGTGGTACTGAAGATTATGATCGTGTCCGGAAACAAAAATAATATTTTCCTTCTCCTGAACAATACTTTTTAATCTGTTGGCTAAATCTGCGTAATGCTGGTTGTTGATATCTTCCGGATTTGCACCCGATGAACTTCTTACAACATTAATAACACTTGCAAGTCCGGGTAACGGGATTTTACTATTCAGAGGGAAAAGATTGGATTTCACAGAAGTGTATCCTGCATGAGTTCCAGTGCTTATAATCGGGTGGTGAAGCGCAACGATAATTCTTTTGTCCTGATTTTTATTAATTAAATCTTTAAACTCCGTGAAAAGGTCTTCCCGCGTTTTAACATCACAGTTTTTATTGATTCCCGGATATTTGTCCCAGTTTACCAAAGCCCATTCTGTGTCTATAACAATCAGTTTGATGTCTTTTGTCAGGCTGATGTCATCAATAGGACACGCATTTTTTGGTAAAAATCCTTTTTTATCGTTTAAATAATCTTTTACCAGTTCTTCCTGTGCTTTTAGACCATCCAGTCCATTATACCAGTCATGATTGCCCGGAATCACCAGAGTTTTTCCTTTAAAGTTTTTGGCAATGGATAACTGATCTTCCAGTTTTTGTTTTGCCAGAGCATAGTCCTTATCAGATTTTTTCGGCATTCCCGACGGATAGATATTATCGCCCAAAAAAATCAGCATCGAATTGCTGTCTGCTTTTTCCAGCTGGCTTTTCAGCAGATTCAGAGTATTCTGTGCCTGTGCTTCATCTGCATTTCCGGCATCTCCGATGAGGAATATTTTAAAATCGCTGTCAGATTTTATATCAGAATTTTTAATTTCAGATAAGTTTTTACCCTTTTTTACGTTATATGTTGCGCAGGAATAAAGAACTCCGGCAGACAATGCTACTCTGATAATAACAGAAGTATTTTTTAGATGAGTTTTAAAGGATAAATTCATAAATTTACATTAATAAAATTTCGATGATGAATATTTTAAAAAAAGCCAAAGACTATGTCGAAACCTTATTCAAAGATAAACTATCTTCAGTATATTCTTATCATAATTTTATACATACTACCTTTACAGTAAATAAGGCCGAAGAAATTCTCAAAAACACTCCGGTTTCCGAAGAAGATCAGGAAAAAGTGATTCTGGCTCTCTGGTTTCATGATACAGGTTACATAGAGTGTGCCAAAAATCATGAAGAAGCAGGAGTAAAGATTATGAAAGATTTTCTGCAGCAGGAAAACTATCCCGAAAACTATATCGAAGATGTTTCCAAGCTTATTTTAGCAACTAAAATAACGTACGTTCCGCAGAATCTTCTGGAAAAAATTGTAAAAGATGCAGACTGCAGCCATTTTGCAAGCCACGATTATAACGACATTTCCGATGCATTGAGAAAAGAATGGGAGCTAACCAATGTACGATGCTATTCTAACGACGAATGGAATGCCGGAAATCTGGATATGCTGAAAAATAAACATCAGTTCTATACAGAGTATGCAAAAAAAGAATGGCAGCCTTTGAAGGAGAAGAACATCAAAAAAATTAAAAAGAAATTGGAAAAAGATGAGGATAAAGAAGAGAGTTCTGAAAACAAAAAGTCAAAGGAAAAAGAACCGAAATCCGACAGAAGTGTAGATACTTTATTCAGAGTCACTTTAAGCAACCATACAAGACTGAGTGATATTGCAGACAGCAAAGCGAATATCCTTCTTTCTGTAAATGCCATTATCATTTCGGTCTGTCTTTCTGTTTTGGTTCCGAAGCTGGATACGCCTAAGAATTCTCATCTTATTATTCCGAGTTTTATCCTGCTTTTATCTGCGGTTCTTACCATCATTTTTGCCATATTATCCACAAAACCGAATGTAACCAAAGCAAAGTTCAGCTTACAGGATGTTGCCGACAGAAAGGTGAATCTTTTATTCTTCGGGAATTTCAACAGGATGATTTTTGATGATTATCAGAATGCAATGAATGTTCTCATCAAAGACCGCGATTATATCTATGATTCTATGGTGAAGGATTTGTATTTTTTAGGAAAGGTTTTAGACAGAAAATACAGGCTTTTATCCATTACCTATAAGATTTTTATGGCAGGAATTGTAATTTCTGTTTTGTCTTTCGGATATGCTTTTTTAAGCCTCTAAAATAGAATGTAAAAAGATTAAAGCTCATCCCGGATCGGATGAGTTTTTTATTGTGCCAGGGATACTCTTAAGGCAAGAAGTCCTGTAATTCCCTGCAAATCTTCTACTTTCAGGAATTCGATGTCGTTCCGGAGAACTCCTTTCTTTTGTAGTTTGTTGATGTAATCGAGATATTCTCTCTGGTTTTCCATACCAAAATAAACGATGGTTATTTTTCCGGGGCAGGTAATTCTGTCGGTGGAATCTTTTACGTGCGCTTTATCAAGGCGTTTTTTAATGATTTCGTAATAAGAATTGTAAGCTCCGTCTACATCAAAACGTTTTTCGTCCATTCTGAAGCGGATATCTATTTTTTCGTTATACACAAAAATCAGCGAAGCAATATCAAGAAAAACTGGAAGATCTTTCTTAAAATTATGGAATTCAATTTCCATATTGCAGATGGTCTTTAGCTGCCAGTAACGAAGTTTATGTACAATTTTAGAATGGTAATGCAGTTCGGGAGCAATATTCTGCCCGGTATACAAATTATGCTCAACCCCATCAGATTTAAACCTTTCATAATAGTGCGGAAAAATCTGCTGTGCCTGTATTTGGGCTTCATCCAGAACATCCGCAAGTTTTCGGTTAACCAGTGTTATAGAATCATCCAGACTTTTTCTGTTGGCGTAAAACAGATCGGTCTGATGAAACACCTGTACAAAATAATCTTTAATTTTAGCTTTTACTTCACTGGAAGACTTTATTTCCAGTTTCGCCTGAAGATAAGGATGAATTTCTTCCCTTAATAATCGCTGGAATCTCTGTTCGGTATCAGCTTTTATTTCATTATTGAGCTCATTTTCGAAAATATCTAAATCCGGTAAAAATTTTTCCGAGTCCGATTTGGTTAAATTAAAAATCGCATGAAGAGATTCAATCTGCTGGTTGAGGTCTTCGAGCATGAGATTATATCTTTTTTCCGAAGAAGAACGGATGTCTGAAAATCCGAAAAGCGGCGTCAGATTTTTAAAAGAAATCTCCTTTAAGGAATACATTTTTTTACCAAGAGAGGCGTTAAAATACTTTTCAGCCTCGTTTCTGAATTTCCATACCACACTGTCGTGAATCGTGGTATATTCACGCTGTATGATTGCTTCAATCTGATAATTTTTTTCAAAACTGAACCGGCTCAGCGAGAAAATAATCATGTTGCTGAACGATTCCATTTTTTTTAATTTCAGACCGTTGAAACTGTTGGGAATCGGTGAAGTGAATTCCATAATAGCCAAAAGTTCATTGTCTTTCACAATCGGGATGACCATAAAGCTATTGATCTTATTTTCCTTCAAAATACTGAAAGAAGGTTTCGCTTTTGCCTCTTCTTCAAGATAGTTGAGGTTAGAAACTACAATGGGCTTTGGATTATAGTGCAGATTGATGATGGTGCTTTTTCTAGTGTCTTCGTCAATAGAATTAATCCAGAAATTCAGCACATGATTGGTAAAAATATTTTCATAGACCGGCATTTTTTCCAGTTTCTGTTCTTTCTTGTTATAAAGCATCAAACCAAAATTGAGCTCCGGAATATCAAAATATGACTTAAATATTTCAATAAGATTTTCGTCCTGCGAGAAATTTTCAGTATCTACTTCAATCATAGTAGATTTCAGATCGGAGAGCGCAATTTCACTGGTGCAGTCAACCAGAGAAATAATGGTAAATCCTTTTAAGATCCAGGATTCCGGCGGAAAATGTTTTTTCCACAGTTTAAAGTCGTCTAAATTTTCCAGCAGAATATCCAGTATTTCATCGGAAGGTATTTTTGTGCCTTCCGCAGGAAATATTTCTGTAAAATCGGCGTTTACCGTTATTTTATAATGCTTCATGATTCCCTGTGCATTGGGAATATCATAATAAAAAGGAATGGTACTTTTTATATCTTTTTTGAAGTAACTCTGTAAAATAAGACAGCAGCAGAAAACATAGAATTCATCATCATCAATATCACGCAGCCCGATTTCGAAATCTTTTCCGGCATCTTTCAAAATCGCTTTAAAACGATCCGTATAATTAAAGGTGACATTGGAAATCGGAACGCTTGCCGCTTTTATTTCGTTATTGGTGAGTCCGGTAGGGAAGAGGTCTGCAAGAAGAAGTTTGATGAGGTCTTCATTTTTTTCCAATAGAGATACATCCTGAAATCCGTTGCGGAATTCATTGAAGTTTTTGGTTTTCTCAATTAAAGATTCAGCATAATTGGCTCGGTATTCCAAACGGTCATTGTATCGAATGTGTTCCAACACATCCAAATATTTTTTGAACGAAATAAAAACCTGAAATGGAGTGTCTTTTTTATATAGCTGTGACACAAAAACTGAAATTTAGAGTAAAGGTAAAAAAAAACCACAACTTAAAGGTTGTGGTTCTCTATTTTAATATGATTTTTTATAATCCGAACAGTCTTGCAAACAGATCAGGGAAAACTCCCAGAACAACTATTGAAGCAATAACAAATACTCCCACAATATTGTACGTGATCGTTACTTTCTCTGAAGATTTAAATGTACTTTCTTTAAAGAAGAACATGGAAATAATCAGTCTTAAATAATAAGCAATAGAAACGGCTGAACCTAAAACAGCGATCAAAACAAGGAAAACTCCGTGCTGAGAATTCATTGCCTGAGAAAATAAAGAGAATTTCCCCATGAAACCTGCGGTTAACGGAATTCCTGCCATTGAAAGCATAGAAATCGCCGCTGTAGCTGCCAATAACGGTTCTGTTTTTGCCAATCCTTTGAAAGCTCCGAAAGAAGTTTCTCTTTTCAGTTTTTCAACATAAATCAGACACATGAAAACTCCTACTGTCGCCAAAGCGTAAGCAAATAGATAGAACGCTAAATTGTAAGTAGAAAGACTTGTCATTCCGAAGAATACCAATCCGATGTACCCTGCGTGAGAAACTGAAGAGTATGCCAACATTCTTTTTGCATTCGTCTGAGCCAGTCCCATAACGTTTGCCAAAAGCAATGTAATGATTAAAAATACTCCGAAAGCATTGATCCAGTTTTCTGTAACTCCGCCAAATCCTATCGTCATTAATCTGAACAATGCGAAAAATCCTGAGATTTTTACCACACTCGCCATGAAAGCGGTGATTAATGAAGGCGCTCCGTAATAAACATCCGGACTCCACATGTGGAAAGGCGCTAATGCAACTTTAAATGCCAATGCGCAAAGAATCAAAAGAACACCTAAGATGAACATGACATCTTTAGGGTTTGAAACTCCGAAATCCTGAATTTTATATAAATCGAAACTTCCTACACTTCCATAGATGAATGCGATCCCGAATAACAGGAAACCTGTTGCGAATGCACCCATAAGAAAATACTTGATGGAAGCTTCGTTGGATCTCAGATCTGTTTTGTTAGCTCCCGCCATTACATATAAAGGAATGGAAAGGATTTCAACTCCTAAGAACAGCGTTACCATATTCTGATATCCGAAAAGGATAATCCCGCCACAAAGCGCGAAAAGCATTAAAGCATACAGTTCAGACTGGTGGCTTCTGTGGTTGCTGAATGCAAAACCGCCCAGAAAGAATAACAATAATGTCGTTACGATTGATATTTTTGTGAATAGCGCAGTATTGGCGGTGTAGTCATACATATGTTTGTACTGTCCGAAGAAAGCACATTCCGGCATGAAACTTACCCATAATGCGATGATTAATCCCAAAATCCCAATGTACCTTGCGAATTTCCCTTGTTCAAAAACTCCTGAAAATAACGCAACAACTGCCGTTAGGAAAACAATAATTAAAACACTCATTTCTTAAAATATCAAATTAGCTTACCATTGATTGGTAGATAAACTTCAACGAACTATTCACCATTTCGATTATCGGTTGTGGGAAAATACCAAATACAATCACAAAAACCGCTAAACTTGCCAATACAGAGAATTCTGTTGCGGAAAGATCTTTTACTGTGCTTAAAACAGCTTCATCACCCGGTCCGAACATTGCTTTTCCGTAGAATCTCAATAAATATACCGCACAAAGAATTACGGTAAGACCTGCAATTACTGCTGCCAATCCGTTAAAATCATACACCGATTTCAGCAGAATAAATTCCCCGATGAATCCATTGGTCAACGGAACTCCCATTGAGCCTAATATAATGATCAGAAACAACACCGCAAATTTAGGAGCAACTTTCGCTAAACCTCCCATCTGTCTGATGTCTCTTGATTTAAATCTCTTGTATAAAATATCACAACAGTAGAACAAACCTACAACGTTAATACCGTGAGCAAAAGTCTGTACCAAAGCTCCTTCAGCACCTTCGATATTGAAGTTTCCTCTTAAGGTTATTACCGCCGAAGCAAAAATACCTGCCACCATCAATCCAACGTGAGAGAAAGAAGAATATGCAATAATTCTCTTCATATCAGTCTGGATAATCGCAATTAAAGCTCCGTGAACAATTCCCACAATAGCTAAGATAATCACAATCTGTCCTGAAATTCCTGCAATCGGAAGGGGTGTGATTGGTAATAAATAACGCATAACTCCATAGATCGCCATTTTCAGCATGATCCCTGATAAAAGCATGGAACCTTGTGTTGGCGAATAGGTATACGTATCCGGCTGCCATGTGTGGAAAGGGAAAACCGGCAATTTTACTGCAAAAGCAAAGAAAATGAACCAGAATACAACGGTTTGTTGTGTTTCGTTTAACTGGGCATTATAAAGATCTGTCAGCGCAAAAGATGCAGAGTGATTGTATACATAAATCAATCCTGCTAACATGAATAATGATCCAACGAAAGTATAAACGAAGAATTTCGTAGTGAATTCAAATCTTTTATTTTCCTGACCCCAGATTCCTGCAATAAACCAGATCGGGATCAAAGTAACTTCCCAGAAAATGTAGAACAGCAAACCGTCCAGCGAAGTGAAAACTCCTACAAGACCA
>NZ_JBBCQL010000081.1:0-17041 GCF_037149975.1 Chryseobacterium sp. VD8
TTAAAAGTATAATCTCCGTGTCCGTTTTTGGTAACCTTTACTCCAAAATCACCCAGAATCTCAATTAATCGATTAACGTCATGGATATCCGGAATATTTTTAATTCTAACTTCTTCATCAGTCAACAAAACAGCACAAAGAATCTGAAGAGCTTCGTTCTTAGCCCCCTGTGGAGTAATTTCGCCTTGCAGTCTTTTTCCTCCTCTTATTTGAAATGTTCCACTCATGTTTACTTTCTTTTATTATGATTGTTATTGTTGTTGTGTCTTCTTTTGTTGTTTTGGTTGTTTCGGTTGTTATTCCTGTTGTTATTGTTATTATTTCGGTTGTTATTATTGGTGGTGTAATAGATTTTGCTCTTTTCAAGAGAATCTATTCCGGTAAGATCCAGCCTGTTTTCCGAAAGTTCCTTCAGATGACGGAAAATAACATCATCTGTTACGTGTTCCTTATTATATACATTGTAGGACTTCTTCATATTATTGGCAATCACTTCGATTAGCGCTTCCTTTTCGTCGCCCTGTTCCAGTTCGATTGCTTTTTCTATTAACTGAAGAATACTTTTCCCGTAAAATTTAAAATCTCCCTGAAGTTTAGGATATTCCATCCTTTTTGGTTTTTCTTCAAGTTCTTCCTTTGTAGGGAAAGGATAGGGGGAATCTACATCCAGATCATGGTTGGCTAAAATGTATAGATGATCCCAAAGTTTATGTTTATAATTTTCTTCGTCTCTCAATTGCGGGTTTCTCTGACCCATAAAATCAATGATTGCCATTGCCATTTCGCTTCGCTCTTCTTTTGTAGGAAGTTCTTTGCAACGTTCAACCAACTGTTGTATAATTCTGCCGTATTCAGGCAAATGAAGCTGAGTTCTTTGGGTATTGTATTCCATAGTATGCAAATATATGGAATAATGGAAAAATTGTACCGAAAATCTTAAAAGTTTATGATTTTTTAATGATTGGTCCTGTTAGCGATTTGATGGGATTTTTAAAGAAAAAATAAAATTATTTCACGTGGTTTAGAATTTTTTTTAATAAAATTGTAATTTAGTTAATACTTTAATAATTAAAAATTTTTAACATGAAAAAAACACACATTTTACTTTCATTGCTGGCTCTAGGTATGGTAAGTTCTTGCCAGAACAATGATGAAACAATTAGCGAAAGCTCAAAACAGTTAGAAATTCATGATAAAATCGTGAATGTTACAAATCACGACGGGCGTCCTTTTAGTACGGGAGCCGGAACTTCTTCAACTTCAAAATTCGTAGCCGGACCGGGCGGAAGTGTTCTTATGCAGGGATTTTACTGGGATGTTCCCGATGGCGGAAACTGGTGGAATACCGTAAAAGCAAAAGTAACCGACTGGTCTAATGCCGGAATTGGTGCAATCTGGCTTCCTCCGGCTTCAAAAGCACAGAACGGAGCTTATTCTATGGGATATGATCCTACAGATTATTACGACTTCGGAAACTTTAACCAGAACGGAAGTGTAGAAACACGTTTCGGATCCAGAGCAGAACTGGAAGCATTAATTACGCAGGCTCACACTGAAAATATGCAGGTGTATGCTGATATTGTCATCAATCATAACAGCGGCGGTCAGTCGGAGGCGAATCCTTACACGGGAACCAATACATGGACCAATTTTTCGGGGGTGGCATCAGGAAAGTTTACAAGAAATTACAACGATTTTTACAAGAATGCTTATGGTAATAATGATGAGGGCGCTTTCGGCGGTTTTCCGGATCTTTGCCATGCCAATCCCTATGTGCAAAGCTGGCTTTGGGAAAGAGATGATTCTGTTGGTAAGTATTATAAAAACGTTATGAAGTTTGACGGATGGAGGTTCGATTATGTAAAAGGTTTCGGACCATGGGTGGTGAACAAGTGGAATGCCAATGTGGGAGGATTTTCTGTAGGAGAATTATGGGATTCTAACGTAAACACGCTGGAATGGTGGGCGAATAATGCCAACAGTTCCGTTTTCGATTTTGCAGCCTATTATAAAATGGATGAAGCATTTGATAATAATAATTTAAATGCTTTGAATGATGATATGATGTGGAAAAGAAACCCTTTCAAAGCAGTGACTTTCGTGGCAAATCATGATACGGATATCATTTACAATAAAATGCTGGCTTATGCGTATATTTTAACTCACGAAGGGTATCCTACGATTTTTTACCGAGATTATGAAGAATGGCTAAACAAGGAGAGATTAAACAATCTGATCTGGATTCACAATAATAAAGCTACCGGAACAACTTCCATTCTGTATACGGATAACGACGAGTATATTGCAAGAAGAAACGGCTATAACGGAAATCCGGGATTGGTAGTCTACATCAACAATTCTTCAACGTGGCAGGAAAGATGGATTCAGACGAACTGGGCAAGTCAGCAGATTAAAGATTTTACCGGAAGTTCAGGCTGGTATCCTACAACTCAGGGCGATAAATGGGTGAAAATTCAATGCGCTCCGAAATCTTATTCAGTATGGTCTTTAAACCAATAATAGAATCAAGGTTTTAAAATGAAAAAGACTGTTTCGTAATTGAAACAGTCTTTATTTATTTACAGCGTTTATCATTTAAAGATCAATCAGACTTCTATAAATTTTTTTCTTTCATCGGGAGTAGGAAGATAACATTTCTGATTTGCCAGTTTCATTCTGTTTCTTGATACAGCATCATAAATTTGATCGCTTAAAAATCCGGGAATGATTTTTCCGATGGCTGAAAGTTTATAGATCCCGCCTAAAAGATGGGCAATTTGCAGAACGGCTTTGGATTTTTCGAGATAATAATGATTCGGTTTCCACAAATAAAGCGTATTGAAAACTTCCGTATTCAGTTTTCTTTCGGTTAAGAACTGTTGTCCGAAATCCGACTGTAACGAAGCAAAAAGAAACCGGTCTTTCTTATCTCTTTTAAGAATCCACTGAACCCAGAAATTGCAGACTCCGCAATCACCGTCAAAAAATACAATATGTTTCCCCACCCATTTTTCCTCCATGATTTTTGATTTTTAAAGAGCCATTTTTCTTTCAGTCTCAGCTTTTTCTTTTTTGAAATAATCTACTAATATTTTTCGCTGCTCATCCGTAAGTTTTGCATCCTGATGTCCGATATAATACGATTCCAGAGGCATTTCTTTTTTTTCGATCATTTCTATACATTCATCAAGCTTATGAGCCTGCTGTTTGGGAAGATACGTGGCAAACGTAGAGAAATTGAGTTCTTTTCTTCCTTCGTCGATATGATGCTTCAGAATCCATGAAGCAGGAGCAATGTTAGAATACCACGGATATTTTGATTCATTAGAATGACAGTCGTAGCATGAATTGGTAATCAGTTGAGCCACTTCCGGCTGTACATTTTTAATCTTTAAAAAATCCATTCCAGGAGTAGGAGCAGGATTTGTTTTGTCGATCGGAAAAAACTGTATGATGATAAAAGCGACAAGAACGATGACCAATATTTTTTTCATTGCTAAAATTTTATGTTTTCTGAATAGATAAAGATAGTCAAATTTTTGAGATATAAGAAGTTTAAAATGCAGTACACATTGCCTTGTCTTTAATGTTTCTAAATATCTGTATATGAGATTGAATATTATTTAAATTCAGATAAAAAATGCTTACCTTAAATGAATTATTACAGATCCATCTATTTAAAGAATTGCAAAACAGTAATTTAAAACTAATTATTGTTTTTAGCTATCGTAAAAATAATTTCAATAGATTGTATTTATTTTATAACAGTTGTATGTTTGCAATGTTCAATATTTAAAAAATTGTTAATCAACATAAAAATTTAAACGATATGGAAAATACTTCAGGAGACATCAGCAAATGCCCTTTTCACAACGGAACGATGAAAAAAGAAAATGTTGCAGGAGGCGGTACTAAAAATATAGACTGGTGGCCGGATCAGTTAAGAGTAGATATTCTTCGTCAGCATTCTGATCTGTCTAACCCTATGGATAAAGATTTTAATTATGCTGAAGCTTTTAAAAGCCTCGATCTGGAAGAAGTAAAAAAAGACCTTCAGGCTTTAATGACGGACTCTCAGGATTGGTGGCCGGCAGATTTCGGACATTATGGACCCTTGTTCATCCGTATGGCTTGGCACAGTGCGGGAACGTATCGTGTAGGTGACGGACGAGGCGGAGCAGGAGCAGGACAGCAGCGTTTTGCGCCATTAAACAGTTGGCCGGATAACGTAAGTCTGGATAAAGCGAGAAGACTTCTTTGGCCTATTAAACAAAAATATGGGAAGAAAATTTCGTGGGCAGATTTAATGATCCTTACCGGAAATATTGCTTTAGAATCGATGGGATTCAAAACGTTCGGATTTGCCGGAGGTCGTGAAGATGTTTGGGAACCGGATCAGGATGTTTACTGGGGAACAGAGAAAACATGGTTGGGTGGAGATCTTCGCTATGCACATGGCTCAGACGGAGTGGTAGAAAACAGAGGAGTTCTTCCTACTGATGACAATGCAGATGGAGATATCCATACAAGAAATTTAGAAAAACCTTTGGCTGCCGTACAGATGGGACTTATTTATGTAAATCCTGAAGGTCCGGACGGAAATCCTGATCCTATTGCAGCAGCAAAAGATATTCGTGATACGTTTGGAAGAATGGCAATGAATGATGAAGAAACCGTTGCTTTAATTGCGGGCGGTCACACATTTGGTAAAACACACGGAGCAGGACCTGCAGATCATGTGGGAGAAGAGCCCGAAGCAGCAGGAATTGAAGCGCAGGGATTTGGATGGAACAGCACCTATAAATCCGGAAAAGGACCGGATGCCATTTCCAGCGGACTGGAAGTAACATGGACGGAAACTCCGACAGAATGGAGTAACTATTTCTTTAAAAATCTTTTTGAAAACGAATGGGAACTTACAAAAAGTCCGGCAGGAGCGCATCAATGGGTTGCCAAGAACGGAGAAGAAATTATTCCCGATGCTTTTGATCCTAATAAAAAACACAGACCAACAATGCTTACAACGGATCTTTCGTTGAGGTTTGATCCTGTTTATGAGAAAATATCAAGAAGATTTTATGAAAATCCGGATGCTTTTGCGGATGCTTTTGCAAGAGCATGGTATAAACTGACGCACAGAGATATGGGACCTAAAGCCCGTTATTTAGGACCGGATGTTCCCGCAGAAGAATTAATATGGCAGGATCCGATTCCGGAAGTGGATCACGCATTAATCAATAATTCAGATGTTGAAGCTTTAAAATCAAAAATTTTAGCTTCAGGTTTAAGTGTTTCAGAATTGGTTTCTACAGCCTGGGCATCGGCTTCTACATTCAGAGGAAGTGATAAAAGAGGAGGCGCAAACGGGGCGAGAATTCGTTTAGCTCCACAAAAAGACTGGGAAGTAAATAATCCGGCACAGCTTCAGAAAGTTTTAAGTATTCTTGAAAATATTCAGAGAGAATTTAATGAAAACCAAACAGGCGGTAAAAGAATTTCTTTAGCTGATCTTATTGTTCTTGCAGGAAGTGCTGCTGTTGAAAAAGCTGCAAAAGACGGTGGCTATCAGATCATCGTTCCTTTTGCGCCGGGAAGAATGGATGCTTCACAGGAACAGACTGATGTAGAATCTATGGGATATCTTGAGCCTGCAGCAGATGGATTCAGAAACTATCTAAAGAAAAAATTCTCAGTATCTACAGAATCTTTATTGATTGATAAAGCACAGCTGTTAACGCTTACAGCTCCTGAACTTACTGTATTAATCGGAGGAATGAGATCTCTTAATGCGAATTTCGACGGTTCTTCTCACGGTATTTTTACGCAGAATCCGGGAATGCTTTCCAATGATTTCTTTGTTAATTTACTGGATATGAGTACTCAGTGGAAATCTGCTTCTGATGATAATGAATTGTATGAAGGGACAGACCGAAAAACCGGAGAGAAAAAATGGACAGCCACAAGAGCGGATCTTGTTTTCGGATCGAATTCCGAACTGAGAGCTATTGCAGAAGTATATGCAAGTTCGGATGCCAAAGAAAAGTTTGTGAATGATTTTGTTTCAGCTTGGGTAAAAGTAATGAATCTTGATCGGTTTGATCTGATTTAGTATAATTAAAATATTTAACATAATAATTGAAAAGGCAACGGTTTTTGTTGTCTTTTTTTTGTTTTTATTTAATTTTAACAACTAAAAATTAGGATTTGTTTAAATAAAATATATTTTTGCTAAAAAAACAAATCTAAACATGATAAAAAAATTATTTCCTGCCTTATTATTGGTAGGCTCTTTTAGTTACGCTCAGATAGGAATCAATAATGAAAATCCCAGTGCAACATTAGACATTACAGGTAATCCGGCAGATCCGGCAAAATTTGATGGCATTATAGCACCGCGAATTACAGGAACACAACTAAGAGCAAAAAACTATACCAGCTCACAAAACGGAGCCGTTGTTTTTGTTACTCAGGAAGATACTTCTCCTGCAGGACAGACGGTAGATGTTACAGCTTCCGGGTATTATTATTTTGACGGAAGTTCCGGGAAATGGATAAAGCTATTGTCGGCGGCAGCAACTCAAAAAATAAAGTCAATGTCTTCAGGAACTGTTGCAGCAGATGATTATACTGTTTTAGTAGGGGGAAATATTACTTTACCTTCTGCAACCTCTACAAACAGAGGAAAAGTTTACCAGCTGATCAATGATACTTCCGGAAATGTAACGATAACAGGAACATTCAGGATTAATGGCGGAAATTTTTCAAATTACGGTTTAAATAACAGCGATTTGGGCAGAGGAATTGCCGTTCAGAGTACGGGATCGGCTTGGGTGATTATTTCGAGATATTAGAATTTCTCAATCATTTAATAGATAAAGCCGGTTTAAAGTACCGGCTTTGTTTATTTAAAGATTTTGATTTTTTGAAAGCTAAATTTAGATAGTGTTATAATATTTAGGATACTCTTTGTAATCTTATTTCTTCTTTTCTTTTTTTCAGGAAATCAGCAGGACGGATGCCATTTTGTTCATAAAACAAATTTGAAAAGCTTTGCCGATTGCTGAAACCGCATGCAAGGGCTATATCTTCTACAGAATATTTCAGCCAAAGTTTATTATTGTACATTTTTTCTGTTGCGTAGTCTATTCTCAATTTATTGATGTAAGTATTGAAGTTACAGCCCAGATATTCATTCATGAATTGTGAAATATAAGTGGCATTAGTCCCGAACTCTATTGCCAGTTTTCCGGCAGTGATACCTTTTTCAAGGAAGCGATTGTTTTTTTCAAATTCATTAAATTTACTTTTAAGATGCTGTGCTGTTTTAGTTTCTATTTTCGAATTCTTTTCATTTGTCCTGTTAAAATTGGTGTCTTCTTTACTTTTTATAGAATTTGCATTGATTTTTTGCAGCAACTCATCATATTTTATCTGAATTTCTTTTTTCTTTTTTTGCCAATATGTTAGAAATACGATCAGGATAAGAATCACCACTAAACTAAGCATTAATAAAAACTTCCCTAAAGAGTTCGTCTTTTCCAGATTGGATTGTGCTTCGAGAAGGGATTTTGTATCGTAGTCTCTGTGTATACGATTGGAAAGATATTTAAAATCAGTGGATATAATGCTATCTGCTTTTAAAAGCTGTTTGGTATAATAGAGCTCTTCTTTTGGCTGTTTCTTATTCCTGTAATGAGTAATAAGCGCTTCATAATTGTTTCTTAATTCAGGAAGAATAAATTGGTATTTATTAAAAATTGAGTCAACCTTTTTGTAGTCTGAAAGCGCTTTGTCTGTATTTTTTAGTTTTTCGTATGCTGATCCTCTGTAAAAGTAGATAACGGATGCAAATGTGTAATCGTTAACTTTTATAAATTGAGGGAGCGCTTGGTTAAATGTTTGGATAGAACTCTGATAAGATTTTTTATTGAATTCTGTTATAGCTTCACTTTTATAGAAATAGCTTTTTTCAAGATCGAAAAAAGAGTCCTTTGGAATTTCACTCAATCCTTCTTGTGTAAGTTTTTCAGCTTCTCTATAATTTCCTAACTGTTGATAGCATACAATCATTTGATGCAAAGAATTGAGGTAGCCTTTCTGATGATTCTTTATAAGATTGGGGTGTATATTTGTCTTTATTTTAGATTTAAAATAAGAGTTACATTTTTTAAATACCTGTAGTGCATCTTTGTAATATCCAAGGTAACTTTTTACTACACCGATATGATAGAGATTCTGGTGTTTCAGAAATTCATCATCTGTATTTTTTGTGTACTCATATGCTTTTAAATATTCATTAAGGGCAGGCTGAAATTTTCTGTAAGTAAAATAATATACAGCACCCTTGCTTATATATGAACTGCCTATGAGGTCAGTATTTGCAGATTGTTTTGCAGCATAAATAGCACTGTCTGCATATTCTATTTTTTTATTTGGAGAATACCTTATAGCATCATCATAAGCCTGAAAAAGTTCTGCATAGTTTTTCTCTTTTTTTGCTTTGTATATATAGATATTTAAATAATGAAAAGCCTTTTGATCATTTTCTTCATATACCCAATATTTATTTCTTAGCGCAGAATAATAGTCCTGCGCAGATAGATGACAGACAGTAAAAAAAATAAAAAAGCTGAAAATAGTTTTATTCATTCCTTTTTAATTTGTTTTCATGGAATTTTTTTCACTTCAAAAGTAATTATTTTAAAATAATAAAAGTTTACATACTTATAAAATGTTTTTTATTAATGAAAATAAATCACTGATGATTAGAGTAATAACTTGTTAAAATGTAAAAAATATAAAATTTTTTACGTAAGAAATTTTATAATCCTACCCACAACTGTTTGTGAAACAGAACACACTCTTTTAATATTGCTAAAAATAACTGATGACTTTCGGCCGGAATTTATCTTCAAAAAAATATTGAAAAAGTATGAAATTCAAATTCATTTTAGTATTGCTTGGGCTTTTTATTATGTTGATAAATTCGTGCAGAGAAACTGAAGAATTATATTCTCCGAATGCAGCATCTGAAGAAAAACTTAATTTAAGAGAAGATAATGAAAAAGAAAACGATTCCATAAAAGAACATAAGGATCCTCCTATAAAAGGAACTCATTGGAAAATTTTTGGCCTCGATAAAAAATAGAATGAAAAAATATGCATTACTTTTTTTATTAATATCTGTATTTTCTTTTGCTCAGGATTCCATCAATAAAATTGTAGAAAAGCAAATTGAACACATAGAAATTGTCACAAAGAAAAAACTGGTTGAAAGGAAAATTGACAGATTAGTATTTAATGTTGAAAATTCAATTTCTGCAACGGGGGGAGATGCGCTTGATGCTTTAAAAGTAACACCCGGAATACGCGTGCTGAATGACAAGATTTCGATGATAGGTAAAAGCGGAATGATTGTGATGGTAGATGACAAAGTAATAAAACTTTCAGGAGATGATCTTATCGGTTTTTTAAAAACAATTCCCTCAGATAATATTAAAAGTATTGAAGTAATTACTGTCCCACCAGCCAAATATGAAGCTCAGGGAAATAGTGGGATCATTAATATAAAGCTTAATAAAGTAAAACAAAATAGTTGGAACAGTTCAGTGAGAAGTACTTATACACAAACCACTTATCCTGCGGGAACTCTAGGAGGAAATTTTAATTACAATAAAGACAAAATTTCTGTTGAATCTGATTTGGGATATACAAACGGATCAGTTGCTCCTAGCTACAAAACTACTTTTTTTTATCCCAGTCAGGTATGGAATGAAGTAAATACAAACAGGAACTATTATGATCTGATTCGAGGTAAAATGGGTGTAAATTACAGATTTTCGGACAGTTTTAATATTGGAATACAATATATGTCCAGTAATAATAAAAAAAAGAATTTAGAAAATGATTTTTCAACTATAACTAATAATAGTAATAATTCTATTGACTCTTTAATTGTCAATAAAGCTGAAAATAAAATAAGAAACCGGTTTAGTACCGTAGATTTTTATTCAATTTATAAATTAGATACTCTAGGCAGAAAAATTTCTGCAAATTTTAATTATTTAAAATTTAAGGATAGTCAGGATAGGATTTTTAGCTCAAATAATTTGTTGGCAAATAATACAGTAATTCCAAATTCATATTATTCTGCGAATAATATTTCAAAACAGGATATTGAAAATTATTCGGCAAATGTTGATGTGGATTTTCCGACTAAGTTCGCAGATTTTACTTTTGGCGGGAAAGTTTCTTTTACAAAGAATAAAACAGATCTGGCTTTGTACAATCTTAGTTCCGGAAGTTCAGTGTATGATGATACACAGAGTAATCGGTTTATTTATAAAGAAAATACTGAAGCATTGTATATTTCTGCCAGTAAAAAATTATCCGAAAAATGGGAAACTCAGTTAGGTCTTAGATTTGAAACTACACAAACTCAGGGTAATTCGATTACTCTAGATAAAATAAATAAAAATAATTACTCAAAATTATTCCCAACATTTTATCTGACGTATACTCCTGATGAAAATAATATTTTCTCATTAAACTACAGTAGAAGATTAAACAGACCCAATTTTGAGGATTTAAATCCATTTAGGATATATAACAATAAATATCAGTATTCTGAAGGCAATCCGTTTCTTCAGCCAAGTTACAGCCATAACATGGAGTTGAGTTATACTCTTAAAAATAACTGGACAAGTAAACTTTACTACTCTAAAATAACTGATGGCTCAGGTGGTATTATCTTGATAGAACCGGCCAATAATAATTTACAGGCAAATATAATTTTAAATTATTTAAACTCGCAAATTATAGGTCTTTCAGAATCGTATACATTAAATTTTAAAAAATGGTTTCAAAGTTATAACAGTTTTGATGTTTATTATTCTAATTCAAAATCGACAGTACCATATCTAAACTCTAATGTGGACGGATTTAATTATAACCTGACTACCAATAATACTTTTAGCTTTAATAAAGAAAAGACTGTTTTATTTGGACTGAATTATTCATATAATTTTAAAGGGATTTCAGGAGTAGATAGAATTTCTGCATACAGCCAGCTTGATGTATCCTTAAAATTTTTGTTTTTAAATAAGAGTCTGAGTCTTGCAATTATTGGAAATGACATCTTAAAAAGCAGTATCATAACCCAGACTTCAATAACCAATAATTATCAGATTAAATATAAAAACTATGAGGATATAAGGTTTTTAAGGCTGTCATTAGTTTATAAATTTGGTAATAAAGATATCAAAAGTACTCAGATAGAAGGGAGTAACGAAGAAGAAAAAAACAGACTTAAAAAATAAACGCATAAATAAAGACCAACGAGGGTATAAAACAGAACGTTAAAGTTCTGGTGTCTTTAAAAGTTTGCCGATTGTTTAACCCATTAAAAAATTAATAACATGGAAAAGAAAAAATTCAATGCCAAAGATTTTTTGAATGTTAGCACTTTATCACCACTTGAATCTGCAGAGATCAAAGGAGGTATGGCTGACACTATTAAAACTGTAAGAACAGTAAAAACTGTTGTAGATGTAGTAACAACAGTAACCAACTAAAAACTATAGTTTTTACAGCTAAAGGCGGTGGAAAATCCACCGCCTTATAAAATTTAAAAACATATAACTATGAATACAGATATATTAGCAGAAGTAAAACCATTCTCTTCAGAATGGTGGGATTTTTTCTTAAAAGAAAATGGGAATTTTACGGAGACCAAAGTATTTAAGAGTGTAATAAACGACGCAGATGTCGTTCTTTTAAATGAAGAAATAATTAAAATCCTACAAGAATTATATTTATTAAAAACAAATAAGTATGGTTTTAGAGTATACTTGGATGGGAAGGAACAGGATAATACTTTTATGACCAATCTATTTGAAAACCATGCTCCTTTTGACAACGAAGATATTACAGAATACTTTAATAGAGTATTCTCTGATAAGAAATTTGGTATGATCATTAATCATACTGAAAAATTTTCTGAAGAATTAGCTCGTCATGTATTACTAAAAATACAACCTTTATTAGATAAGGTAGGTATTCCCCTAACAGGATTAAGTGCTCATATACTAATTGGAAACTACGGGTGGACTCCTCTGGGGATTCATCAGGATACCAGAGGCGAAAATGTTATTCACTTTCATTTGGGTCCCGGTCCTAAGATCATGTACAACTGGAATGAAGATGATTATAAGGAACTTACAGGTAAAAAAGATAATAATAAAGACGTCGAACCACTTTTACCTTATGCGGAAAGTTATCCATTTGAAACGGGAGATCTTTATTATATGCCTTGGAATAAATATCATATCGGGTTCTCAGACCAATTTTCTGTAGGCCTTACCATTTGGTTTAACAATCCTACAAAGAGGAGTTTTACTACCGCAATTCTGGATGCCCTTCATTTGCAGCATCTCAATGAGGATGACGAAATTTTAAGCCCAAATAAGGATAAAGATATAGATTTAACGTTTGAAAATATTAAATCCGTACTGAATCTAAATGAAAATCTAAGAGAGCTGACTTTCATTGATTTATTAAAGTACCTCCATAAAGAGTATAAATTAGCAATTTTAAGCAACGGAGGATGGGCAAGTATTCCTGTCACCTTAAGCGATAAAATCAAGTATGAGATTGATAATTATGAAATACTGGATAATAAGAAAATTATCACTCCATATCCCTTTAAAACATTTTACGAAAAAATAGATGATGAATTGGTGATTTTTGCAAGAGGATATAAGGTGAAAATTAGATATCATGATGAGCTAATAAATATAATTGATAAGTTAAACCAGAATAAAGAAGAACTGGTAACGGATTTACTCAGTAATTTGATAGTTGATTGGCCTGTAGAAGCAGGTTTATACTTTTTATCGCTCCTTTATGACAAGAGAGCTATTAATATTGTTGAAACTAATAAGTTGAAATAAGATGGAACAGGCAATTATCGAAAAAGTAGAATCTTTTTCTGCTGAGTGGTGGGATCATTTTCTAGAAGATAGTGGGAATTTCACTAAAACAAAAGTATATAAAAATGTAATTTCTAATGATGATATTGATATATTAAAGAATGAAGCCGTAAAGATTTTACAGGAGATTTATACTCATAGAACTAATCAGTATGGGTTTAGAGTGTACATAAAAGGTGAAGAGCAGGATATAAACTATATATCCAGACTTTTTGATGCTCCACCAACTGAAAAAGAAACTTTGGAAAGTTATGCAGAAAGAGTTTTTGAAAAACAAAAATTCGGTATGATTATTAATAGAACTGAAAAATTTTCAGAGAAAGTTTCACAGAATATTTTATTAAAATTACAGCCTTTACTGGATAAAGTAGGAATACCTTTAACAGGACTGGAAATGACTCTGTTTGTAGGGAATTACGGATGGACACCTTTGGGAATTCATATTGATATTAAGGGCGAAAATATAATGCATTTTCATCTTGGACCCGGTCCAAAAATAATGTATAATTGGGAAGAAGATACATATAAGGAGTTAACTGGCAAAAAAGAAAATAATACAGATATAGAACCACTTCTGCCTTACTCGGATGCATATCCTTTTGAAACTGGAGATTTTTATTTTATGCCATGGAATAAGTATCATATAGGATTTTCTGATGAATTGTCTATCGGATTTATAGTTGGATTTAACAATCCTACAAGAAAAGGTTTTACATCGGCAATTTTAAATTCTATTTCTCAGCAATATTTAAATGATAACAAACAAATATTAAGTCCGGATAAAAATGTAGAAGTTGAAGATTCATTTAATGCCATTGAATCAGTAATTAATTTAGATGAAAATCTTAGACATCTATCTTTCATGAATTTGATGAAGTACTTACACAAAGAATTTAAATTAGCAATTTTAAGTAATGGTGGATGGGCAAATATTCCAATAACCTTAAATGATAAAATAAAATATGATGTAGATAATTATGAAGTACTAGAGAATAAAAAAATAATTACTCCTTATCCATTTAAAACATACTATGAAAAAATTGGAGATGAGCTGGTCATGTTTGTGCGAGGTTATAAAGTAAAAATTAAATATCATGATGAATTACCCGGAATTATTGATAAATTAAATAGAAATAAAGAGGAGAAAGTAACGGATTTATTAAGTACTTTAACGCAAGATTGGCCTGTAGAAGCCGGCTTATACTTTTTATCATTACTTTATGATAAAAGAGCAATTAATATCATCGAATAACGAAATAAAAAATGAAAAAAATAATACTTTTAATACTTATGACTGCATTATCAAATTTAGGAACTGCCCAGACAAAAACGACCAGTAGTACAAAGTCTTCCGAAAGCTACAGTTATTCGACTTCTTTTGATGCAAAGCAAAAAGAGTCGATACTGAACTATTTAAAAAAAGAGTTAGGCAAAGAGTATAAAACAACGAACCAGAAATTAGTATGGTCAAAGATTAGTGATCTTGAAACTAAAAATGACAAAACGTTTGTTAAACTAGAAGGTAATGAAATTGAATTAAATTATCAAAGCAAAAACGATTTATTGAATCCCCTTATATTGAAAAAACTGAAAAAAATATCTGATTTTATTGAATCAACCAACAAATAAATGAAATTTATTCCTCAGTATAATATCATGGACTGTGGTCCGGCTTGTCTGGCTATGATTGCCAATGAGTATGGAAAAAAATATACTCTGAAATATTTAAGAGAAAAATCATTTCTTACAAGAGATGGAGTATCTTTATTAGGAATCAGCGAAGCGGCGCAAAGCATAGGATTTGAAACAGTAACAACCAGAATAAATTTAGACCAGCTTTTAGATTTACCTACACCCTGTATATTACATTGGGATCAAAACCATTTTATAGTTTTAGAAAAAATAAAAGGGTCCAAAAAAGGCAATAAGCCTTTTTTTAAAAGAGGCTTATTGTTTAAAATTGTTGATCCTTCCTATGGAATATTATACCTCAAGGAAACTGAATTTTTAAAGCATTGGATTAGCAGCGACAACAAAGGTGTTGCATTATTTCTCAATCCTACAGATGCTTTCTATGAATATTCTCCACCTGCGGAAAATAAAATAAATATCAAATATTTGGCAGGAATTTTATTTCAGCATAAAAAACAGTTTTTGTGGATGTTATTATCCTTGCTTTTAGGCAATTTAGTAAACATCGCTTTCCCGTTTTTAACGCAAAATCTTATAGATAAAGGGATTACGGACAAAAACCTGTCAATTGTTCAATTGATACTTTTTGCGCAGATCAGCTTGTTTCTGGGAGCTATGACTGTTGAAATCATTAGAAACTGGCTGGTTTTAAAAGTAGGAACAAAAATCAGCATAACAATTATTTCAGATTTTCTAAGAAAATTATTACAGTTAAAAATAAAATTCTTTGATACTAAAATGATGGGCGATTTCACTCAAAGAATTCAGGATAATGAAAGAATCGAAAACTTTTTAACTTCACAGAGTTTAATCACTATTTTTTCCATTATTTCATTTTGTGTATTTTTTGTTATTTTGGGATATTACAACTACACAATACTGTTCATTTATTTGCTTCTTACTGTTTTAGCTGTTTGTTGGTCTGCATATTTTCTGAAGAAAAGAAGCATACTCGATTTTTATAAATTTAAATTAAAAAGTGAAAATCAAAATGCCATCTATGAGATTATAAATGGTGTAACAGAGATGAAGCTAAATCAGTTTCAGGATTTTAAGAATAAAGAATGGCAGAAAATTCAGGATAAATTGTTACAAATAAATGCAAGAGTTTTGAGGTTAACTCAATTTCAGATAGGCGGTTTTGAAATAATCAACCAAATTAAAAACATTATTGTAACCTACATTTCCGCTGTTTGTGTGATAAAAGGAGAAATGTCATTGGGTGAGCTTATGGCAATTTCTTTTATATTGGGACAAATGATCTCTCCTCTTAACAGTATTACAACATTTTTTTATTCTCTACAGGATGCCAAGCTTAGTTTGGAAAGACTCTCTGAAGTTCAGTATCATGAAGATGAAGAAAATGAAAATTTAATCCCTCTTCCAAAAACATCTTTATTAAAGAATCAAGGGATCAATATTAATGATGTTTCATTTCAATATGAAGGTCCTAAATCTCCATTTGTTCTTAAAGATATTAGTTTTAAAATTCCGGAAGGAAAAATAACGGCAATTGTCGGCGCAAGCGGTAGTGGAAAAACCACTTTAATGAAACTGCTTCTGAGATTTTACGAACCAACAAGAGGTGAACTTTTCTATAATTCTGAAAATATATCAAAAATTTCCCCAAAAAGTTTACGGGAAAATTGTGGTGTCGTAATGCAGGACGGCTTTATATTTTCAGATACTATTGAAAGAAATATTGCCACTGGTGATGAGGAGGTAAACAGAGAAAAACTTCAAAACGCAGTAAAAATAGCAAATATCGAAGAGTTTATAGAAGAACTTCCCTTAGGATATAATACCAAAATCGGAGCATCAGGAAATGGTATTTCTGGTGGGCAAAAACAAAGAATACTTATTGCAAGAGCTGTTTATAAAAATCCTCATTACATTTTTTTTGATGAAGCTACTTCTGCACTTGATGCCGAAAATGAAAAAATCATCCATGACAATTTACAACAGTTTTTCAAAGGAAAAACAGTTTTAATCATCGCACACCGTTTAAGTACAGTGAAAAATGCCGATCAAATTATTGTTTTAAAAAATGGAAGAATTGTAGAGCATGGAAATCATCAGACATTGGTTGATCATAAAGCAGATTACTATAATCTGGTAAAAAATCAATTGGAACTCGGCAGCTAATACTTTTCTTTAAAATTCCAAAGATAAGACTGTAATCAGCTATTTATAAGAAGCTCAGATGACAAATATTAATATTTCTTAAATACAAAAAAGAAGCCGTCTCATTTCCATGAGGCGGTTTTTTTTATTAAACTTTTCAGATTGGATTTTTTGGCTGATTTTTAAAATAAAATGTGGATCTTACGCCACTTTTTTTCTTAAATTATGTGCTAAAG
>NZ_JBBCQL010000082.1:0-16743 GCF_037149975.1 Chryseobacterium sp. VD8
GATTTTCGAAGGTTTAATCTTGAAATTAAGCATCAGATCATGCTTCATATCATCACTCTGCGCAATGATTGTATCGTAATTGTTATAAAAATTGTAGAAAAATTTAATCTCCTTTCTGGTAACGTGCTGAGAAACAACATTGGTTTCTCTTGCAATAAATTTTGTTTTGGGAAAAACTTTGATGAATAAAGACAGATAAGCATTTACTTCTCCAAATCCGGAAAATACAATATCCGGTTTTCTGCGGTAAATTTCCCTGAGAATAGGTTTTAAGGAATGTCTGATTCTTTCTGTATTAACATCAATGATTTCAACGTCATCTTTTAAAATACTGAGATAACCTCCCTGTTTACGCAGAAGCAAAATCTTAGGCTCAAAACGATCCCGTGAGAGATGATTTGCAATGGTAGTAACAATCCTTTCTGCGCCTCCGGTTTCCAGATCCGGCAGAATAAATATGACAGAAATCTTTTTCATCACTGTAAAATTAGTAAAAAGTTTTCTTAACCTTCAAACCAAACCTATAGAGTTTGTTTAAACTTTTTTATAAATAAAAATATTCTTGTTGGAAAACGCAAAGACGCAAGATCTTTATTAGTCTTAAACTTTTAAGGCGCAAGAAAATCAAAGATTTTCAATAAGAATTGATGCCTAATTTTATCGTAGATAAAATCTTTGCGCTTTAAGACAAGACCGTATTTAATGAATATTTTGCGTCTTTGCGATGGTTATAGCTATTAAGTTTAAACATTCTGATTAACAATTTCAGTATGAAATTAAACTCTATTTAATTTTTTCATTTGTTCAGTTTGTCATTCCGTAGGAATCCCAACATAAAATTTTCTAGTACTACATTTAGATTCCTACGGAATGACAAATTTTACGAATACCACTTAAATGAGTACTTTTTCTTAAAATAAAAAAGAAAATCCTCGTGGGAAGAGCTTCTTTTTTATTTTTTTCCCTGAAGAAACCAGTCTATAAATACCCCAAAAAGAAGTAAAAGGAAATAGCATCCTATCAAGAAAATTATAATATACAAAAGATATTTTAATACATCTTTCATTTAGTTGGCAACATCGCTGATGAATTTTATTCTCAACATTCTCACCTCTTCATCCGAAAGTTCGTCTCCGAATTCATCAAGCAGAACTTTCATGCTGTCGCTTTCAGATTCATTCATGAATTCCATGAAACCGTCAACAATATCTTCATCAAAATTATCTTCAATATAATAATCGATATTCAGTTTGGTTCCCTGATAAACAATACGTTCCATTTCCTTGAGCAATTCATCCATCGAAAGATTTTTGGCTCTTGCAATATCTTCAAGATCAATCTTTTTATCGGTACTCTGAATGATGAAAACTTTGTGACTGGATTTGTTTGCCACCTGTTTCAGAACCATATCCTGAGTTCGCTCGATATTGTTGTCTTCTACATATTTACTAATGAAATCTGCGAATTCTTTACCGTATTTCTTGGCTTTTCCTTCTCCGACTCCGTAGATTTTAGTAATTTCTTCCACCGTAATCGGATACTGAACCGTCATATCTTCCAAACTCGGATCCATAAACACTGTGTAAGGCGGAATTCCGTGTTTTTTGGCAACTTTTTTTCTTAATTCTTTAAGCTGGTTGAATAAATTCTGATCCAGACCGCCTCCGGACTGCATCTGAACCTGATCGCTTTCCGCTTTTGTCTGCGTTAAATCAAACTCTCTGTCTTCTGCAATTAAGAAAGAATGTTCCAGTTTTCCGTCAAGAACCAGTCTTCCCTTTTCAGCAATTTTTAAAACGCCGTAGGTTTCAATATCTTTCTGTAAAAAATTCTGAACTGTTGCCTGTCTTAAAATTGTTTTCCAGTGGTTGTCTTTTTCTTCTTTTCCAAAACCGAAATAAGAAGTCTGTTCCAGTTTGTAAGATTTAGTAACCGCAGTTTCTTTTCCTGCGATGACCGAAATAAGATCTTTAGCTTTGAATTTTTCTCCGGTATCATTAATAAGTTCCAGAACTTTTTTAAGATCATCTGTTGCATCTTTTAATTTTGGCGGATTCGATGAATTGTCGCACATTTTTGCGCCGTCACCATTGATCGGATCAAAATTTTCCCCAAAATAATACAGAATATACTGTCTTCTGCTCATTGAAGTTTCAGCGTATCCAACCACTTCATTGAGAAGCTGCAATCCGATTTCTCTTTCGGAAACAGGCTTCTGAGCGAGGAATTTCTCCAGTTTTTCAATATCTTTAGGATCGTAGAACGCGAGACAATGACCTTCTCCGCCATCACGTCCGGCACGACCGGTTTCCTGATAATAGCTTTCCAGAGATTTCGGGAAATCGTAATGAATTACAAAACGTACATCCGGCTTATCGATTCCCATTCCGAAGGCAATAGTTGCCACAATCACATCCACTTCCTCCATCAGAAATTTATCCTGATTTGCCACTCTGATTTTCTGATCCAGTCCTGCATGATAAGGCAATGCATTTACGCCATTTACCTGAAGAAGCTGTGCAAATTCTTCAACTTTTCTTCGGCTCAGACAGTAAACGATTCCAGATTTCCCTTTATTCTGACTGATGAACTTTACAATTTCCTTGTCTACATTTACTTTTGGCTGTACTTCATAGTAAAGATTCGGTCTGTTGAAGCTTTCCTTAAAGACCAAAGCATTCGTCATCCCAAGAGTTTTCTGGATATCATCCTGAACTTTTGGTGTAGCTGTTGCGGTAAGTGCAATCACCGGAACATCGGCAATTTTATCGATAATGGATTTCAGGTTTCGGTATTCCGGTCTGAAATCGTGTCCCCACTCTGAAATACAGTGTGCTTCATCAATCGCAAAGAAAGATATTTTTACATCTTTCAGAAAATCTAAATATTCTTCCTTAATTAATGATTCCGGAGCAACGTATAAAAGTTTGGTCTTGCCATTTTTAATATCGTCGAAAACCTGTTTGGTCTGCGTTTTGTTTAATGATGAATTTAAAACGTGTGCTACTCCATCATCAGATGAAAGCCCGTTCACGGCATCTACTTGGTTTTTCATCAACGCTATAAGCGGAGAAACCACAATTGCCGTACCTTCCGAAATAAGAGCCGGAAGCTGATAACATAAGGATTTTCCTCCTCCTGTAGGCATCAGAACAAATATATCCTTCCCGTTCAAAAGGTTTTCTATAATCTGCTCTTGCTGTCCTTTAAAAGTAGAAAACCCGAAATATTTTTTCAATTCGCCTGATAAATTGGCTTTTTTTGCGCTCATCTAATTTTCTATTGCTAAATTTGCATCTAACCCAAAGATATGAATTTTTCGCTTAAAATAAAAGCGAACGAATTTATAAAAAATAAAATTTATATTAAATATTCTTTTAAAAATATAACGTTTTTTAAGAGATTTTTTTTATACGTTGTAAAAAGAAAAATGGAAAGAGCCGATATTATTTCAATCGCGAAAAGCACTTTAGAAATAGAAATTTCAGAACTTGAAAAACTTAAATCCAGAATTAATGACGATTTTGCAAAAGCTGTAGAAATCATACATTCTGCAAAAGGAAAACTTATCGTGGTGGGAATCGGGAAATCAGCACACGTCGGAAATAAGATCGTTGCTACCCTGAACTCTACAGGAACCCCTTCTCAGTTTTTGCATGCTTCGGAAGCCATCCACGGAGATCTGGGCGTTATTCAGAAGCAGGATGTTGTGTTGTGTATTTCAAATTCCGGAAATTCACCGGAAATTGTGAATCTGGTTCCTTATTTAAAAGATTATTCTTCCGCCTTAATAGGAATGACGGGAAATAAATCCAGTAAACTTGCGGAATTTTCAGAAATAATTTTAGATACTCATGTAGAAAAGGAAGCCTGCCCTAATAAACTTGCGCCTACAAGTTCAACCACTCTGCAAATGGCTTTGGGAGATGCTTTGGCGATTGCCTTAATGGAAATGAATGATTTCAAAGCGAATGATTTTGCCAAATTTCATCCGGGAGGAAGTCTGGGTAAAAATTTAATTTCAAAAGTAGACGATTTTCTTTCATCCCAAAAACCTCAGGTTACTGAAAATGATACAGTAAAAGATGTTATCATCTCCATCAGCGGTTCCCGACACGGAATTACGGTGGTAACGAACAATGATGAAATTATCGGAGTCATTACCGACGGCGATTTGAGAAGAATGCTTTTAAAGGGTGATGATATCGCTAAAGTTCTGGCAAAAGATATTATGTCTGCAAATCCGAAGACCATCGAAAGAAACGCTCTGGCTAAGGAAGCCATGAAAATTTTAAAGGATAATAATATCGGACAGCTTGTGGTAACTGAAAACGGAAAATATTTCGGGATTATCGATCTGCATAAATTGCTTGATGAAGGAATTAATTAATCAGAATGTATACGTGAAAAGATTTAATTTTTCTCATAATAAGCAGGCATCTGCATTTAAAAAAATGAAACATCTCTTTTTACTGAAACTTTTTCCCTAAATTTGAAATCTTAAAAAATATTATCCTGTGAGTGATGCTAAAGACATGTCTTTTTGGGGACATATTGGTGAACTAAGAGGTCATCTCATCCGTTCTATTCTTGCTATTATAGTTGCTGCAGTTATTATCGGTTTCAATATCAACTGGATTATGGATCACGTTTTCTTTGGTCCTACAAGAAACGATTTTGCGACCTTTGAGATTGTGAATCATTTTTCTAAAATGATTTTAGGCGAAGACAGCATTCACCTTCCGAAAGATTTTCCGGTTCGTGCAAGCAAGCTTTACCAGCAGTTTAATGTAATGATGGCGGTTTCCATTTTTGGAGGAATTGTTTTGGCTTTTCCTTATATTGTGTGGGAACTTTGGAGATTCATCAGTCCCGCTTTACATCCGAATGAAAGAAAAAATTCAATCTTTATCATCAATTCAGTTTGGATTTTATTTATGACAGGCGTTTTATGCGGATATTATTTAATCCTTCCTTTTGCCGTTAATTTTGGGGTTATTTTCAAAATCTCCGATATTATTATTCCGCTTTATGATTTAAGCGATTATACGACTCTGTTTTTACAGGTAGTTTTAGGAATGGGCGTAATTTTCCTTTTTCCGGTGCTTATTTATTTCCTTACCACCATCGGAATTCTTACACCAACCTTTATGAAAACCTACCGTCGTCATGCGATTGTTTTAATCATGGTGGTTGCAGCAATTATCACTCCGGCAGACGTTTTAAGTATGTTGATGGCAGCATTTCCACTGCTTTTACTGTACGAATTCAGTATCATCATGTGTTCGTATACGTATAAGAAAGTTCAGAAAGCGGCTGGAAATTTACCTACAGTTCAGAAATAATTTTTATCCATTCAAAATATAGTCCCGTAGATTTTCTGCGGGATTTTTCTTTTTCAGGAGCTTTATCGCGCTTTCCGCACTCGCTATTTTTCAGGTTTAGGGTTTTGCGGCGGCTTCGCCGCAAAACCTGAATCTTGAAAATGAGCTCAGACAATTGCTGCAATCACGGCTAGGGTTTTTGTGTGGAAAAGAATGGTTTCTGAAAATATTGATAATAAATCTTTTGTGGATTGTGTTTTTTTTAACCACCCTGTCAAAAATTCTTCAGAATTTTTGCCACCCCTCCAAAGGAGGGGAATTTAATTGGAAAACAATTGATAACGAAATGATAACGACAAAGAATGTAACAAACTTTTACTTCTTCCGTCTAATTAAAAAGATCGTAATAATTTAGGGAAGCTAAATTTTACGTCTATTAAATTTCTATTTTAGCTATTATAATTTAATTCAGATGAAAAAACTTTCATATACGCTTTTGTTTGCGGCAAGTCTTTCTTTCGGACAGTTTTTCGAAAAAGATAAGGTTTTCACAAAACAGGATACCTTAAAAGGTTCCAATACACAATTCCGAAACTTTTGGGACGTCAAAAAATATGACCTTTCCGTAGAGCCGGATTTTGCCCAGAAAAGCATTAAAGGAAACAACAAGATCAGTTTTGAGATCATCAAAGACGTTACAAATCCTACTTTCCAGATTGATCTTCAGCAGCCAATGAAAGCGGACAAAGTGGAAGCTAGTTTTCCGGTTGCAGAATATAAACAGGATGGCGATTTTATCTGGATCAAAACCAATAAAAGCTTTAAAAAAGGTGAAAAATATACTATTGACGTCACCTATTCCGGAAATCCTACCATTGCAAAACGAGCTCCTTGGGACGGAGGCTGGGTTTTCACCAAAGATGAAAACGGAAATCCGTGGATGAGCGTTGCCGACGAAGGAATCGGAGCTTCCATCTGGCTTCCTACCAAAGATATTTGGGACGATGAACCCGACAATGGCGTTGTGATGAAAATCATTACTCCCAAAGATTTAGTGGGGGTTGGAAACGGAAGACTAATCAGCAAAAAAGCAGAAGGCGATAAAATGGCTTACACATGGGAAATTAAAAATCCGATTAATGCCTACTCTATCATTCCGAATATTGGAAAATATGTGAACTTCAAAGATACTTTTAACGGAGAAAAAGGGAAACTGGATCTGGATTATTGGGTAATTGATTATAATTTAGACAAAGCAAAAAAACAGTTTCAGCAGGTAAAACCGATGCTTTCTGCGTTTGAATACTGGTTTGGATCCTATCCTTTCTATGAAGATTCTTACAAGCTTGTTGATTCGCCTTATTTAGGAATGGAACATCAAAGCAATGTTGCTTACGGAAACGGATACCAGAACGGTTATCTTGGAAGAGACCTTTCCGGTACCGGAGTTGGTCTGAACTGGGACTTCATCATTATTCACGAAAGCGGACATGAGTGGTTTGCGAATAATATTACGGCAAAAGATCAGGCAGATATGTGGATTCACGAAAGTTTCACAAATTATTCCGAAGTACTTTTTACAGAAAGATATATGGATAAAAAATCTGCAGAACTTTATGCGATGGGAATCCGAAACGGTATTCAGAATGATGTTCCGATCATCGGGAAATACGGCGTAAGAAATGAAGGAAGCGGCGATATGTATCCGAAAGGCGCAAGTATGCTTCACACGATTCGTCAGGTCATCAATAACGATGCGAAATTCAGAGAAATTTTAAGAGGAATCAATAAAGATTTTTATCATCAGACGGTTACCACCGAACAGATCGAAAATTACATTTCAAAGAAATCCGGAATCGATTTTTCGAGTGTGTTCAATCAATATCTGAGAACCACAAAAATTCCGACACTGGAATATTCCCAGAAAGGCGAAGAACTGAAATTCCGCTACACCAACGTTGTGAAGAATTTAAAACTTCCTATTATTGTTGACGGAATCACCATTAATCCAACCGAGCAATGGCAGATTGTAAAACTAAAAAAAGGAAATCCGGTACAGTTTAACGAGAATTATTACATTGATTATAAAAAGGTACAGTAAAATCTTAATAATACAGGCAAAATCGTTTTTCGGTTTTGCTTTTTTGTTTGATTTATCCAGGAATCAGTATTAAATTAATTACTCTCTGTAAATTTTAACAAAAATTTAAAACTTTTAAAGTAACAAAATCAATTTTTCATCAACAACTTAGATATAATTTGAACTCAATGAAAAAAATAGCACTAAGTTTAGGATTACTGGCTGCGTTTTTTGTAAATGCACAGTCTATAAAAACTACGATAGATCTGGTAAATGTAAAAGACGATAAGGTTGCCGTAACGATGGAATTTCCAAAAATGAAATCTGGTGACGTGAAGTTTCATTTTCCTAAAACGGTTCCGGGAACTTATTCTGTAGACGATTACGGAAGATTCGTGGAAGGAATTAAATTTTTAGATAACAAAGGAAAAGAGATTGCTTTCACAAAAGTAAATGACAACACTTACGCTCTAAAAAACGCTCAGAATTTAAGCAAAGTAACTTATCTTGTGAATGACAGTTTTGATGAAGAAATGGATGATTCCAAACACAAAGCAGTATTTTCACCTTCGGGAACAGATATTGAAACCGGAAAAGTTTATCTGATCAATACCCACGGATTTGTAGGTTATATTGATAATATGCAGGACGTTCCTTATCAGTTAATTATCCAGAAACCAACGGATTTCTACGGAACAACCGCTTTGGTAGATCAGGATAAATCTGAATCTACAGATACCTATACTTTAGCGAATTATGCAAAAGTGACCGATTCTCCGTTAATGTACACAAAACCAGATTATGTGACGTTCAATGCGGGAGGAATGGATCTTGTATTAGGCGTTTATTCTCCGACAGGAAAATACAAAGCCGCTGATTTCAAAGAAAATCTTGAGAAAACGGTGATTGCCCAGAAGAAATTCTTAGGTGATATGAACACCAACAAAAAATATGCGATCATGCTTTATCTTTCGGGGATGGAAGAACCGCATATCAAAGGTTTCGGAGCGTTGGAACACCACGAATCCACAAGTGTTGTCCTGCCAGAAATGATGCCAAAAGATGCGATTGACAAAACCATTACAGACGTTGTTTCTCATGAGTTTTTCCACACGGTAAATCCTTTAAAAACGCATTCGGAAGAAATTCATTATTTCGATTATGCAGATCCGAAAATGTCTCAGCATTTGTGGATGTATGAAGGCGGAACAGAGTATTTTGCGAATTTATTCCAGATTCAGGAAGGTCTGATCACAAAAGATGAATTCCTTCAGAGAATGAGCGAAAAAATCGCCAACTCCAAGAACTATAACGATACCATGCCTTTCACGGTAATGAGTAAAAATGTTCTGAAGAACGAATACAAAGACCAATATAGAAACGTTTATGAAAAAGGTGCGCTTCTTGCGATGTGTCTTGATATCGAATTGAGAAAGCTGTCCAACGGAGAAATGGGCTATCGTGACATGATCCGCAAACTGTCGCAGCGATTTGGGGAAAACAAACCGTTTAAAGACGATAAACTGATTGACGAACTGGTAACAGTTACAGGTTATCCTCAGGTAAAAGATTTTTACAATAAATACATCGCAGGAGATCAGCCGACTCCTTATGCACAATATCTGAGTCTTGTTGGTGTAGAAGCAAAAAAACAGGAAACTCCGCCAATTTTCTGGTTCATTAAAGATCCTCAACAGACCGGTTTTGATGATAAGGATAATGCTTTTGTATTCGACGAAAGTTCTGCTCTGTCTCCTTTCTCAAAAAGCATCGGATTTAAAATCACTGATAAAATCGTTGCTCTGGACGGAAAAACCATTAATGTTCAGAATATCCAGTCGTTTGTGGAGTATGCGAAATCTGTGAAGGAGGGACAAAATGTAACGGTAACTGTTTTAAGAAAAAATGGGGATAAAACAGAGAAAATCGATCTTAAAGGAAAAGCAATTCTTGATAAAATGACGATCGAAACGCTTCAGTTCAAATCTAATCCAACAGCCGCTGAACAAAAATTACAGGATCAGTGGTTAACCGGAAAAAAATAAATGCAGCTAAGATTAAAATTAGGACTTAGTAATCAAGCGGGGAATTTTCTCCGCTTTTTTTATGTACAGGACATTTATTAACCTCAGATAAAAAATGTTCAAATAAATTGATATTATAATTATCTCTGTTTAATACCTTGAAGACTTTATCAATTAATTGAGCTGATTTTTTGTTTTTACAAAAGCTAGCAACAGTAGCTAAATAATCATATTTTTTATTGTCTTTTTCAGCCATTAATTCCAAAAACGGTAAAAATTCTTCAGAAGGAAATTTTTGAATCGCAAAATAAGAATCTGATCCATAGCTTTTAATCAGTTCAATATCATTCTCATTTTTAAATTCTGCAACATAATTTAAAAGATATTTAGCATTATTTTCAACAGCAACTTTTTTAGCTTTCTCGTAGTAGATTTTGTTTTTAGGTATTCTATGCGTTATATCTTCTATTAATGGGATGTTTAATGGTTCAGCACTAAAAATATAATCTGTTAAATAATTAGTTATTTTATAATCATTTTCTGTAATTGCATCAAAAAAAATACCTTGTATTAAATAAGTATCATATTCAGACAATTTTAAAGTATCCTTCAAGTGAACAGTTTCCTTAAAAAGTTTAATTTTATCTATATTTTTTCTTTTATAAATTTCTGTTAAAGCTTCATTTTTAACTTTTGGTGTAAATTCATTTTTATAAATGTATACAAGTTCATTATCATTTACTTCTAACCGAAACTTTTGTCTCAGCTTTTGAAGCAGATCAATTTGCTTAATATCCTCTTCTGAAAAATGGTCATAGGGAAGTTTCTCAAAAATACTATTCATGCTGTCAGTAAGAATTGAAATTTCCTTTCTGATTTGTGAATCAAAACTATTAAATGTTAAAAGCAATAATATTGCAATTATTCTTTTCATTACCCTTTCTTAATCGTAATCCTAAAAGTTGTTCCCTTTCCTATTTCCGTCTGGGAAATTTTAATATCTCCGTTGTGATATTCCTGAATCACTCTTTTTGCAAGAGACAATCCCAATCCCCAACCTCGTTTTTTGGTGGAATAACCGGGTTTAAAAGCATTTCTTGCCTGTTGTTTCGTCATTCCGCTTCCCGTATCCTGAACTTCAACAACAATATTTTTATTTCTTTCTAAAACCGACATAGAAATAGAGCCCTCTCCTTTCATCGCATCCACTGCATTTTTTACCAGATTTTCAATCACCCAGCTCATCAGGATTTTATTATGGGGAACCAAAATCGTGTAATTGGGAAGATGAAGTCCGAAATTAATCTTTCTTGAAATTCTTGTTTTCAGATAATCATAATTTTCCTGAATGGTCGCGTTGAAATCCCTATCATTCAGTTCCGGAACAGAACCAATCTTCGAAAACCTCTCGGAAATCGTTCTTAATCTCTCAATATCTTTTTCAATTTCATGAACGCCTTCGGAATCCGGAGTATCCAGTTTCATAATTTCCATCCAGCCGATCATCGAAGACAATGGAGTTCCAATCTGGTGAGCGGTTTCCTTTGCCAAACCTGCCCAAAGATAGCCTTCATCCGTTTTTTTAATCGTCCTTAAAAACCAGAATGAAAAAAGAAAATAACACAGAATGAAAAACCCTAAAATATAGGGAGAATACCGAAGATTATTCAGCAATTCGGAATTATCATAGTATACAAACTGATTGTTCGCGTTGGGAACTTTTATTTCAATCGGCGGATAATTTTTAGCCATTTTGTTAGCCAAGGCAACAATTTCAGCAGAATTATTTTCAATATCCTGCGGAATATTTTTATGCTCAATAATCTGTCCGTCCTTGTCCAGAATAATCACCGGAATCGTGGTATTCGAACTGTAAATCTGCAGCAGCAATGCCTGAATTTCCAGACTCGGAACCTTCACTTCCTGCTGAAATTTCAGTGCAGTGACTAAAATATCTACCCTTTTTACTTCTTCTTTTCGGAGAAAATTAAAAAGGATCGTGGACGCAATAACAATCGTTAAGACAACAATTGTCATCAGCGTAAAAATAATCCAGTTGTTAAGTCTCGCAAATATGGATTTCTTCAAGGCAAATTTATTTTAAAACATTCAGGATTTTCTGCAGTTCCGTGCTTCCGCTTCCTTCATAATTATTGATGATAATGGAGAAAACATATTTTTTTCCGTCTTTTGAGGTGTGGTATCCTGCGTAAGATTTGGTGTCGCTCATGGTTCCGCTTTTCATTTTCATGCCGTTATCGTGCGTTGGAAAACCTTCATAATAAGATTCAAACCAAGGCTGTTTTCTGGCGTACAGCAAAGCCTGAACTTCTGCTTTCGCAGCAACATAATTTTGCGGAGAAAGTCCGCTTCCGTCTGCAAAATTAATCATATTCGGGTTGATGCCCTTTGATTTCCAGAATTCTTTTAAATAAACCACTCCGCTTTTAAAACTTGGATCGCCTTTTTTCTCTTTTCCTAACGTTTTTATTAAATTTTCACCGTAAAAATTGATACTTTTTCTCAGAAACCAATAGATGATTTTATCCAAAGTCGGCGATTCGTAGGTAAGAATAATATTATTTTTTGGAGCCTGCAATGCCTTTCTCCCTTCAATTTCCAGTTGGGAATTGGTAACCACTTTCCCCGAAAAATCAATTCCCGAATCTTTCAGCCATTGCTTCACTTCCGCTCCAAGCTGCAAAGGCGGATTGGGAACCGAACCGGAAACCGTAACCGTTTTAGCTGGTAAAGTTCCGTTAATCAGTGCAACATCAGAATGCGGCGCCGTAAAAATCAGACTCTGATCGGAACTTCCGCCCACTTTAAGATCATTCAGCCAGTTAACTCCTTCAAGCGGATAAGAGAAGCTTTTGAATTCATTTCCGATGATGTTGATATCGAACTGGTTTTCACGCCAGTTGACCCCCCAAACTCCGGCTCCATAGTAATTTCCAAGATCATTCCATGGCCATCCTCCCGGAATCGTTTGATGATCAAAGTAAGAATCGTCGATCACAAGATCTCCCGAAATTTTTTTAATCCCGGACTTTTTTATGGCATCAATTAATTTCTGCTTAAAAATTTCGGGTTTATAAGCTTCATACCTCCAGCTTCCCTATGTGGGATCTCCGGTTGAACTGATGAAAAGATTTCCGATCAGGTTTCCGCCAGAAATATTTCCGGAATATGATGAAGTAGTCTTATACGTGTAGTTCTTTCCTAAAATCTCCAAAGCTGCTCCGGCAGTAAATATTTTCTGCGTAGAAGCTGTGGAAAGTCCTTTATTTCCCTGATATTCATAAATAAAATTTCCGTTTTCATCGGAAACATAAAATGATAAGTTAGACGAAATTGCCCCTGAAGAATTCATCAGGGTTTTGGTGGCTTCATCCAGTTTCTGAGTAATATTTTGGGCAAAAATAATCTGCGTGGATAATGTAAGAACAGCCAATGTCTTTTTCATTGCGTTTTTTATAAACTTTTTATTGTCTTTTTAGAAATAAAGAATCTGCTTTATTTTTTCAGCATATTTTTAAGTCTGTCTAAACTTTTATTTAACCGCAAAAGCCACAAAAGATGAACTAAACTTTTATTTAAAGCTGATCATTATAAATGAAAAAGCTCACCATAGTTTTTTAAAATCTTTGATTTTTATTCTTTTGATCGCTTAATTGATATGCTTCGACAAGCTCAGCATGACACTGCTACAAATAAACTGTTGATATAAAACCGTTAGTATTATAAATATCATGCTAAACCTGCGAAACATCTGATTTCATTTACATATGAATTCAAAATCAAATTCTTCAATTCAAATATAATTAAAATAAAATTTACAGTTCAGTTCCGGATTCGATTTCATAAGGTTCCTTCCCTTTTTCGAAGATTCTCGTGAGTTCGGTTCCCTCAACAGTAATTTTATCGCCCATTCTTCTGATCCAGTTTCCTTCACGAAGTCCGACAACTTTTAGGTCATTCTGCATTAAAAATTCTTTAATTCTGGTTTCTCTGGTTTCACCATTATGTTTAAGTTCAGGATTCGGATCGAGATAATGCGGATTGATATTGAACGGAACCAGCCCCATACAATCAAAACTTGGAGGATATACAATCGGCATATCGTTCGTTGTTTTCATATTCTGTCCGCCGATATTGCTTCCTGCGCTGCATCCCAGATAAGGTTTTCCGCCTTCAACATTTTCTTTCAAAACATTCATCAAGCCTTCTTCATGTAAAGTTTTCACCAGTAAAAAAGTATTTCCGCCTCCTGTAAAAAATGCTTTCGCACTGTTTATGGCTTGTGTTTTATCCTCAAATTCGTGAAGACCTCTCACTTTAATATGGATGGTTTCAAAAAAAGAACGTGCTTTCGCGGTATAATCGTCATGAGAAATTCCGCCCGGTCTTGCGAAAGGCACGAAAATGATTTCTTCGATTCCTTCATATAATTTGATTAATTCTTCTCTCAGATATTCCAGATATGCTCCACCAAAGAGTGTGGAAGTTGATGCCAAAATGATATTCATAACGGATGATTTGTCTTATGATCGTTGTGTTACAAAGATAACCGAATCTGCAGCGAATCAAAAATAATGATAAAAAAACATAGAATCCCGTTAATATTTTCCAAAAAAGTTTAAAGGTTCTAAAATTTAGACGTTTATGGAATTATAATTGAACTTTAGTTATCAACTTGAAAAATGTAAGATTATGAAAATGATTAAAAGTAATATCCAAAACCTGTTTTTAGGTTTGATGTTTATAGGAACCGCAAGTTTTGTAAATGCACAGACGACACAGACAGACAGTACAACTGCTGCAAAAACAACCACAACAACCGCTCAGTCGACAGGAAATCCAACGATTGACGGTCTAAAAAAACAGATCGAAGCCAACCCTAAAGATACCGAAGCTTTGTCAAAATTAGCCGGAGCGTATCAGGAAGCTTCAGACTGGACAAACGCAATTGATACATGGAAAAAGATTTCGGTTTTAGTACCGGATTGGGCTCCATCTTATTATAGTCAGGCTTATGCCTATCAGTCTGCGAAAGACGATGCCAATGCAAAACTGGCTTATGAAAAGTATATTGCAACGGTAAAACCTGAAGAGGTGGAACAGAATAAGAAAAATCTGGCATACGCTTATTTTTATGTAGCGTTCTCCGAACAGCAGAGCAATCCTGATAAAGCAAAGGAGCATATTGCTAAATCTTTACAGTACGATCCTACCAATCAGGATGCTGTAAAGTTAAGCAAAGCTTTAAATTCATAGTTGTGAAAGATCCGAAGAAAATTTCTTCGGATCTTTTTTCTTTTTATTAAATTTTCCTGCCGAAAAAGTCTGTTTCTCCTTTCAGATGCTGAATGATTTTCTGAATATTTCTCTGGATGCTTTTTTCAGTTTTCAGATGATTGATATATTTTATCAGCTCTGATTTGCTTGAAGGAGTTAAATTTTCAAAGTTTCTTAAAGCAACAGGATTTTCGCTGATGGCTTTCTCCAAGTCAGGATGCATAGAAATTTTTCTCCCGGAATTATCATATTCAATAAAAACATCTACCGTTTCGCCAATTCTTTTCGGTGAATCTTTCAGCATAATCATATTAATATAAAGACGCCACTCTCCTTTGTATTTCATTAAATTCTGTTTAAATTCTTTGCCGTTTATTGTTCCTTTTACGGGAATCGGACTTTTATTTTTGCCTGAGCTTTCAAATACAACGGCAAGAATTTCTTCAGGAAGAAAAACAAACGGATTAATTCCGATAATTTCGAGTTTCGTGGTGAAATGGTTTTTCATTACTACTTTATTGTTAACTAAATTAATGATTATTTTAAAACTGTAAATATTTAACCACCCCGTCAAAAATTCTTTGAATTTTTGCCACCCCTCCGAAAGAGGAGAATTGTATTCTCTACTATTTAACTTTTGTTTAAAGAGAAACTCTTCCTGAATGCAGAATCTCATCTTTAATTAATTTTCCACTCAAAAAGGAATGATTATCTTTGTAAAAAATAAATCTGTAAAACAAATGAAATTTTTTATTGACACTGCTAATTTAGAGCAAATAAAAGAAGCCAAAGATCTTGGAATTCTTGATGGGGTAACAACCAACCCGTCTTTAATGGCAAAAGAAGGAATTCAGGGAGCTGAAGCGATTAAAAATCATTACAAAGCCATCTGCGAAATTGTAGACGGAGATATTTCTGCGGAAGTTCTTTCTACAACGTATGAAGAAATGATTAAAGAAGGGGACGAATTGGCAGCAATCCATCCGAATATCGTGGTGAAAATCCCAATGATCAAAGACGGAATCAAAGCATTAAAATATTTTTCAGATAAAGGGATCAAAACGAACTGTACGCTGATTTTCTCTCCGGGACAGGCTCTTTTGGCTGCAAAAGCGGGTGCAACTTATGTTTCTCCTTTCCTGGGAAGACTGGATGATATTTCAACTGACGGATTAAATTTAATCCAGGAAATCAGATTGATTTTTGATAATTATATGTATGAAACTGAAATTTTAGCAGCTTCTATCCGTCATTCGATGCACATTATCGACTGTGCTAAAATCGGGGCAGATGTGATTACTTCACCGCTTCCTCCGATCTTGAGTTTACTGAAACATCCTTTAACAGACAGCGGATTGGCTCAGTTTGTTGCGGATTCTCAGAAATTATCTTAACAATATATCTTTTTATATTTTAGAATAAATTACGGCGCGGAAACTTCGTTTCCGCGCCGTAATTATTATTTCAGTAAATCCAGTTCCAGAAGATTATTGTCTTTTGCATTATCTTCTTTTACCTTTCTCTCACGCTGACGAATCATGTCTTCCACATCCAGCTTATTTCCTTTTTCGTCGGTCATCATGATTTTTGTTCCGCTGGAAAGCATCTGCCGTATTCCTTTTGTCGGATTAATCCGGTAATCTAGAAACTGTTTTTTATATTTCTCCTGATTTAAAGGAACCAATGCTCCGAATCTATGATTTTCTTCCTGACTTTTCCATTCCCGATCTTTTAAATCTATAATTTCCTTTAAAACATAAGAATGAGAGTTCGTTTGATCTTCCAGCTTTACAATTAATCCCGGTAATCCATGAAATTTATACGGCCCGTCCTGAATCGGAATTTCGGCAACAAACCAAGCCGTCCATTTTCTTCCGGCGAAATCCGTGGTTGCTTTTTGTGCATTAAATTCACCTACTTTTTGTTTTTCAGGTAAAATTTTCCAGTCTATTTTCCTGTCATCGGAAACTTTGTACTCATCCATATCCAAACGATTGAAAAACAAAATTTTATAGTC
>NZ_JBBCQL010000083.1:0-16715 GCF_037149975.1 Chryseobacterium sp. VD8
ATCAAACAGACGGAAGTTACCAACAAACCGGAATATCTTTATTTTTTCTACACTCACGTTTACACAAGCATTTTTGTTTTGCTGAATGGATTTTTAGCGATTCTCAGAAAAAATTTCGGCTTAAAGAATTTCCACAAAAACACCGGAAAGGTCTACATCTTTCTGATTTTGCTTTTCGCGGCTCCGTCCGGAATTTACATGGGTGTTTTAGCCAACGGCGGAATTTTATCGAAGATTTCCTTTGTCATTCTCGGCTGTTTGTGGTGGTTTTTCACTTTTAAAGCGTATCAGTTAGCCCGAAAGAAAAAATTTAAAGAACATAAACAATGGATGTGGCGTAGTTTTGCGCTGACACTTTCCGCGGTAACATTAAGAATGTGGAAGGTAATTATTGTATATTTATTCCACCCGAATCCGATGGATGTTTATCAGATCATAGCATGGTTGGGCTGGATTCCGAACATTCTATTAATTGAATATTTAATTGCAAAAAAATACATATGAAAATTTTAAAATTATCGTTAATCTCCTTATTTACAATTGGTTTAACTGCCTGTAAAAAAGATGTAAGAACAACAGATCATTCAAAAGACAGTCTTACAGCAAAGAAGGATTCTGTAGTCGTTCCCGAAGTTTACAAAGAATATTACGGAATTTATATGGGCGATTTCGCGGGAAAAGGAATGATTACCTCCGAAGACGGCGAAACGTATGAAGGTGAAATTTATAAAAGAATTGCCCTGAAAATCAACAGGATTACCAAAGACAGTGTGTACGGACAAAGTATTGTTGATGGAAATCAAAGACCATTCAGAGGCGTTTTTAACGAAACTTCAAAATCTTTTATTCTGGATGAACCCGGAAATGATAAAACAGACGGACGATTTGAGGTAAAATTAAACAACGACAGTCTTACCGGAAGCTGGAATGCCTTTAATAAATCGGCGGTAAAGGCTCCGAATAAAACTTTAAAGCTTGTGAAAAAAGAGTTTGTATACAACCCGAATTTCATGCTGAATGAAAATAACGATCTCATCGACTGGGAAAATCCGAAGGATTTCGTAGAAAAATACACCGACGAAGAAACCGGGAAAACGGAAACCTACACAGAATCTAAGAACAGAATTGCCTCAGATGCTGTTTTCAAAATCAATGCATCCAAGCAAAAATTAACGGAAAAAGATCTTAAAAACCTCAGAAAACTGGATATGGAAATCATTAAAAACGCAGTTTTCGCGAGACACGGCTATGCTTTTAAAAAGCAGACCTATCGAAATTTCTTTGAGCAGACCGACTGGTATATTCCGGTTTCCAATAATGTAGACAGCGAGCTTTCTCCTCTTGAAAAGGAAAACGTAGCTTTACTGAACCGCTTCATCAAATACGCTGAAGATAAATACGACAGTTTCGGAAGGTAGTTTAATATGTTTTTTGAGGATTTGTCTAAAATTTCACAAAAACAAAAAGCAACAAACATCCAGCAACGTAGCACAGAATATCAATCCACGAAAACGAATTTCCGATCACGATATACATCAGGCTTCCTTTCCGGAAGCCTAATTTTTCTGCAATATTGAAATATTGGGCAACTTCTATCAAAAAAGAAAAAATCAGGATTCCGAGAATCAATTTTTTATTATCTTCAATTCTGAAAAATGTTTTGATGAAAGTATAGATCAGCATCACCACGATCACATCTCCGAGATAGGCTCTCACAAAGAAAATATCTTTGAGTTTGGTGGCGATTAAAACTTCTGTCAGAAATATAAAAATAGTAACCAGAAAATATGTGTAATTAAATGTAACCTGAAATGCCAATTCTTTTCCTTCCACTTGTAGTGCTTTTTATGTATTATGTAGGTTTTATAACCCTTACAAAATTAAAAATAAAGCAGATTGATAATGACACCAAAACTCATTTTCTGAGATTTTTTTCAGGATTTATCGTGATGACTCTTCTTTCTTTATTGATTTTATTGATAAGATGGATCATTACACCGAATCAAACCAATGATTTTCACTGATTATTATTAAAAATCAATTTTCATTCGGCTTTATTTTTGATGCTTTAAAAATATTATTTCTCATAACACAATTATATGAAAAAGCTGATTATTTTTCTGGGCTTATTTGTAAGCGTCTTTCTATTTGCACAGACTCAATATAATTCGGTAACAGAAATTCCGGATTATGCCGTTTTAAAAACAAAAATGAAACTTGAAGACGCCGTTACAAAGGCTGACTCTCCAGCAGAATTTCCCGGTGGAATGGAAACTTTTAAAAAACAGTTTTCAGAGAAAATGGATGTAATTGATGTAAAATCTAAAAAAATCAATACCCGAGTTTATTTCATTGTCGAAAAAACAGGCTATGTAAGATATGTAACCGCGATGGGAGACGATCCGAAGCACTCCAAAGCCGCAGAAATTGCTGTAAGAAGACTTTTTGTAAAATGGAAACCCGCAACAATTAAAGGAGAACCAGTAAGATTTCTTTATACTTTTCCTCTGACTTTGAAGAAATTTGATTAAGTTTTAATATGAAAATTTTCATCCAAAATTTCGGATTAAAACGATGGCTGATTTTGTTTCTGATGATTAATTTCGGTGCCCTGCTTTTCGCACAAAGCAGCCATATTCCTGCTCCATCCCAACCAAAAGAAATTGAAAAAATCCCAATTACGACAATATGTTATTATCCTCCGGATCATGAAGCGTATTTTCCAAAGGGTAGAGAAGCATTTATTAAAAAAGTTGAAAATCTTATTACACTCGAATCCGTCAAAGTAAAAAAGCGTGAAAAAACGCTTACTGCAATGCTTAATTTTACCGTTGAAAAGGATGGAAGTCTTATAGAAATCCTGGCTTCAGGATCAAACAACAGCTTTAATGCTGCTCTGGAAAAAGCCGTAAAACATGTTCAGGGAAAATGGATTCCGGCACAACAGAATGGTTATCTCGTAAGAAGTAAGATTCAGATTCCTGTAAGCATAAATCTCAAATAATTTATAAAGAACAGAAAACTATCCGCCAATCATTTTCTTTATTGCATTCAGCTTCATCAACGCTTCAATGGGAGTTAATGTATTGATGTCGATTTTAGTTAATTCTTCTTTGATACTTTCCAGAACCGGATCGTCTAACTGAAAGAAAGAAAGTTGAATATTTTCTTCCGTAACGCGCTTGATCTTTTCAGAAGAACCTCCACTTTGGGAACGGCTTGCTTCCAGCGTTTTCAGAATTTCATTGGCTCTGTTCACGACTTTGGAAGGCATTCCCGCCAGTTTCGCCACATGAATACCGAAGCTGTGCTCACTTCCTCCCGGAACCAGCTTTCTTAAAAAGATGATATTTCCTTTATTTTCCTGAATGGAAACGTGGAAATTTTTCACGCGCTCGAAACTTACGGTCATTTCATTCAGCTCGTGATAATGCGTTGCAAACAGTGTTTTTGCCTGAGTCGGATGTTGGTGAAGATATTCCGCAATCGCCCAAGCAATGGAAACTCCGTCATAGGTAGAAGTTCCGCGCCCGATTTCGTCCAGTAAAATTAAACTTCTTTCGGAAATATTATTCAGAATATTCGCTGCCTCGTTCATTTCCACCATGAAAGTTGATTCACCCGCAGAAATATTATCCGTTGCGCCAACTCTTGTAAAAATCTTATCTAAAACCCCGATTTCTGCATGTTTTGCAGGAACAAAACTTCCGATCTGAGCCAATAAACAAACAATTGCAGTCTGACGAAGAATTGCCGATTTACCCGCCATGTTCGGTCCGGTTACCATGATGATCTGCTGAGAATCTTTATCTAAGAAAATATCATTCGGAATGTATTTTTCGCCTAAAGGAAGCGCATTTTCTATGATCGGATGTCTTGCTTCTTTCAGGTCTATGGCAAAACTTTCATTTAAAACAGGCTTGGTATAACTCTCAGAAACAGCCAGTTCCGATAAACCAACCGCAACATCCAACTGTGCAATAATTTTAGAATTTTCCTGAATCTGATCGATATGAACCATCGTTTCGGAACATACATTTCGGTACAGTTCATTTTCTAAAACTCCGATTTTTTCTTCGGCTCCAAGAATCTGATTTTCATACTCTTTCAGTTCTTCTGTGATGTATCGTTCTGCATTTACCAGTGTCTGTTTTCTCAGCCAGTCATTTGGAACTTTATCTTTATGGGTGTTTCGAACCTCAATATAATAGCCGAAAACATTGTTGAAATCAATTTTCAGACTTGAAATTCCTGTTCTTTCGATTTCTCTTTGGCACATTTCGTCCAGAAAACCGCGTCCTTTGGATTGTAATCCTCTTAAACGATCCAGTTCTTCGGAAATTCCTTTTTTAATGACGTTTCCTTTCGATAAATTCACCGGAAGTTCATCATTCAGATGATTTTGAAGGCATTTTATCAGTTCATCCTGATCATACAACGGATCCAGCCAAGCCAGAATATCGGCATGAGGATGAAGCAACGCTTTGATTTTATGGATATTGATTAAACTCTGGCGAAGATATCCCAATTCTTTCGGTGAAATTTTTTCCGCTGCCAGTTTTCCCATCAGTCTGTCTAAATCGGAAATTGATTTTAAGAGCTGTGAGATTTCATATTTAAGATGGTCGTTTTCGTTTAAAAAATCAATTAAAGACAATCTTCTGTTGATTTCATCTACAGATTTTAATGGTAGAATGATCCTTCTTCTCAGCAGTCTTCCTCCCATCGGAGTCGAAGTTTTATCGATAATATCTAACAGTGATTTCCCCTGCGGATTGCTTGGATACACAATTTCAAGGTTTCTCAATGTAAAATTATCCATCATCAGAAAATCTTCCTGCGGAATGATCTGAATTTTGGTGATGTGAGACAGTAAGTTATGATGCGTATCTTCCACCAGATAAGCGAAAATCGCTCCTGCTGCAGTAATTGCCAAAGGCTGATTCTCCACTCCAAAACCTTTTAACGAATTGGTTTTAAAGTGATTCGTCAGTTTTTCGTAAGCGAAATTATACTGATATGCCCAGTCTTCAAGTTTAAAGGCATTTTTGTTTTTAAGCTGCTCCGGAATCTGAACACTTCGCTGATAAATAATCTCACTCGGATCAAATGTATTCACGATATGAAGCAGTTTTTCCAGATTTCCTTCACTTACCAGAAATTCCCCTGTAGAAATATCCACTAAAGCAATCCCGAATTTTTCCTTTTCTTTATGAAGGGAAAGCAGAAAATTGTTCTTTTTTGAATTTAGAACCTGATCGTTGAACGTAACTCCCGGTGTTACCAGTTCCGTGACTCCCCTTTTTACGATTCCCTTCACCATTTTCGGGTCTTCCAGCTGGTCGCAAATCGCAACTCTCATTCCCGCTCTTACGAGTTTTGGCAAATAAGAATCTACCGAATGATGCGGAAAGCCAGCCAGTTCGATATGACCTTCACCGTTGGCTCTTTTCGTTAAAACAATTCCTAAGATTTGTGACGTTCTTACGGCATCCTGCCCGAAAGTTTCATAAAAATCCCCTACTCTGAATAGTAAAAGCGCATCAGGATATTTCGCCTTGATGGTATTGTACTGCGTCATTAACGGGGTTTCTTTCTTCGCTGCCTTTGCCATTACAATCGTTCTTAAATTTGGGTCGGTAAAAGTATGAAATAAAATAGTAGAAGGAAAGTCTGAAACTTACAACTTAAAAAAAGAAATTTCTTTTATCATTAAGAATGTTTAGCCAAAGCTTCCGAACTTTTCTTATATGCCCACTTCTGTTTGTAATTCACCCACTTAGCTTTGAAAAGCTTCCGCATTAATTTGTCTGTATATCTCATGATGAAAACATGATACAGCATATTTGCAAAAACATTCGGTTTATTGGGTAATGCACGAAGCGACATTGAAAATCCTGGTTCTAAATATCGGTTAAAATGCCAGAACGCACCGGGAATAAAAAGTGCATCGCCATGTTCCATGAAAATTTCAAAACCTTTGGCATGTTTCAGGGCGGGAAATTTTTCATAATCCGGATTTTCGTAATCTATATCATAAATGGTATGAACCGACAACGGAACTTTGTACAAAAATGCGGATTGTTTCTGATCGAAAAGCAGAATTCTCTTTTTTCCTTCAAAGTGAATGTGCAGAAAATCTCCCAAGTCCACATCATAGTGCATCAGAACATGCGCTTCACTTCCTCCGAAAAATAAGGTCGGAAGACGTTTGAAAAATTTCATTCCCAAATCCGGATATGTAAAGTTTTTCAGCAGTTCCGGAAGCCGGTCTGTAATGATATAAAAGAAAATCCTCAGATCGGAAGGTTTACTTTTGATCGTATCAATATAATCCTTCATTTTCATTCTGGTAACCGGAGCATCGCTGCTTTTATTCGCGTCGGCAGGCTTGTTATCGTACAAAGGAACTTCCTGTTCTCCAGCTTTTTCACGGATAAAATCAAAATTCCATTTGTCGAAGGCATCCCATCGGCTCGCAAAATTTTTAATCAGAAGCGGCTTATGCTTTTTGAAATAATTTTTCTGAAAATCGTCTTTACTGATGTCGTTAACAATATCTACACTTTCGAGAATCATTTGGTGTGTATTTTTTAATGTGAAATAAAAATAGTGTTTTTCTGAAATTTGGGGAAATTTAAAGACAATATATTGCTACAAGGATTTTTTTTAATTTAATTCTGCTTGAAATTAGCATGATGAAGATTTTATTTTTCAACGCGACATTCGCAAAGATTTTATTTCAATTTTTCATCCATATTTTTTTGATCGCGAAGGCACTTCGTTCAGCAAATGATAGCAAAACAACAATTGTGCGTCTTAAGATTTTAGTTATTGATAAAGTCAGGATAAAATGAAAAAATTATATTTGTAAGACTAAGAGAATCTATGAGAGTTTACAACACCAAACATTTCCTGAAAATCCTTTTCAGCCTACATAAAAGCGACACTTTAAAAATATTATTTCCAAGCATGATCCTTGTCGGATTATATTCGTGGGGCGTAGAATATCTTGAAATTGAACATTTCCGTCTTAATTCAAAATCAGGAATCAGCAATGTGGGTTTAATTCATTCTCTATTAGGCTTTGTGCTTTCTTTGTTGTTGGTTTTCAGAACAAACACTGCTTATGACCGATGGTGGGAAGGCAGAAAACTGTGGGGAAAACTGGTGAATGACACCCGTAATTTTGCCATAAAAGTCAATACTATTTTGGGCGACGACAGACAGAATGCTGAGCAAATTTCAAGATACTTAAAGTTTTTTCCGCATTTTCTGGCAAAACATTTATCTAAAGAATCTACCCGACTGGCTTTGGATGAAGATTATTCTGAAATCGAAAAAGAGCTTAAAAATCACGGTCCGAGTGAAATCATCATTCTGATGAGCCACAAATTAAATCAGCTAAAGAAAGAAGGAAAAATCTCAGATATTGAAATGCTGTATCTCGACACCCAGCTTTCGGGTTTTCTGGATGTTTGCGGCGGTTGCGAGAGAATTAAAAATACGCCGATTCCCTATTCTTATTCATCATTCATTAAAAAATTTATCATTCTGTATGTTTTTGCGCTGCCGATTGCTTACGTTATCAATATCGGAAATTACATTATCCCGCTTACGGTATTCATTTATTATGTTCTGATGAGCCTTGAGCTGATTGCCGAAGAAATTGAAGATCCATTTAATAATGATGAAAATGATATTCCGATGGAAACTATTGCCCAGAATATTGAGAAAAACGTTCATCAGATCATGGGTACTAAAAAATAACAAAATCCGTTTTTATCTGAAAATCGTAAATATTTATACCTAATTTTGACAAAAAAATAAAATTGGTACAGAAATTAAAACTGGAAGAACTCAACAGAATTGATGTGGAAACCTTTAAATCGGTTGAGAAAATTCCTTTGGTAGTAGTTTTAGACAACATCAGAAGTATGCACAATGTGGGTGCAACGTTCAGGACGGCAGATGCGTTTTTGGTTCGGAAGATTATCCTTTGCGGAATCACGCCGCAGCCTCCACACCGCGAAATCCACAAAGCCGCTTTGGGAGCTACGGAAAGCGTAGACTGGAGTCATGAAAGTGACATAAATACAGCCATTAATGATTTAAAATCTCAGGGATTTGAAGTCGTAGGAATCGAGCAGACGACCAACAGCCAGATGATCACAGATTTCACCATCGATAAAACAAAAAAATACGCGGTGATTTTAGGAAATGAAGTGGAAGGAATAAGCGATGAAGCGTTGCCGAATATTGATTCTTTCCTTGAAATTCCTCAGTTGGGAACCAAACATTCTTTAAATGTAAGCGTTTGCGGAGGAATTGTGATGTGGGAATTTGCAAAGGCTTTAAAATAAAAAAACTGCATATGTCTAAGAGACAGTGCAGTTTGAAATAAATCTAATAAAAAGTAAAAATGAAAGGCGACAAAGGTACTCTTTTTTTTTACACCAACAAATTTTAAAATTATTTTTTTTTATTTTCCTGAAAAAAAGTATCATTTTGAAGAAAAGTTTCGTTTAATTTTTTATAAATTAGCACAATGTTTATCAAGGATTATATCTCAAAAGACTTCCCGTGTTTCAGCCTTTCTGACTCGATAGAATCAGCCAGGGAAATGTTAGAAGCATTTGGATATTCTCATATTTTCATCAAAAAATCCCATCATTTTTACGGTGCAATTGCACAGGATTTCCTGTATGATGAGGAAGGGACGCTGAAAAACCTCGAACATCAGATCGAGCGTTTTGCCATTCTGGAGGATAACAATATAATGGACAGCATCAGAATATTCTATACCTTCAATTCCAACGTGATTCCTGTTATTAATAAATCCGAGAAATACCTGGGATATATCAGCTGTGAGGATATTTTTCAGGATTTTTCAAAATATCCGCTGTTTTCCGAATCGGGAGCCATTCTTACGGTGGAAACTCCGGCAAGAAAATATTCGATGACGGAGATTGCCAATATTGTAGAAAGCAATAATTCCAAATTTTACGGCGCGTTTATCAGCTTCATGTCGGATGAAGTGATTCAGGTGACGATAAAGATCAGTAATGAAAATCTGAGTTCTATTGATGAAACATTCGACCGATATGATTACCGCATCGTACAAAAGTACTATTCTGATGAAAAATCAGACTTGTTGCAGGACAGATTCGGGTTTTTCCAGAAATTCATAGAAATATAAAAACTAATGAAGGCAGCCATTTATTCTCAGAAAAAAGATCTTGATACTTTTTTATATTTAAGCAAATTTATTTCCGAGCTGGAAAGCAGAGGTGTAAAATCTGTTTTGTACGATGAGATGGCTGAAGCGCTTCAGTTTTCAAAGATTTTTGAAACATTTAATAATAAAAAAGATCTTCTGGAGAAAGAAGTGGATCTTTTCTTCACTTTTGGCGGGGACGGAACAATTGTAAACTCCCTCACTTTCATTGAAGATCTTGAAATCCCTATTGTCGGGGTAAATACCGGAAGATTAGGATTTCTGGCAAGTTTTACCAAAGAAGAAGCATTTAAGGAACTGGATTCTATTCTGAAAGGCGATGTTAAAACAAGCCGCCGTTCTGTAATTCAGGTTGTTTCACCTGTTTTGGAGGATTTTTTCCCATATGCTTTAAATGACGTTACGGTTTCCCGAAAAGAAACCACTTCCATGATTACGGTAGATTCTTATATTAACAATGAATTTCTGAATGTTTTCTGGGGAGATGGTGTTATTGTTTCCACTCCTACAGGTTCTACGGCGTATTCGTTGAGCTGTGGAGGACCGATTATTTCTCCGAACAACGAGAACTTCGTTATCACTCCTATTGCACCGCATAATCTTAATGTAAGACCTTTGGTTGTGAATGACAGCGTGGAAATTAAATTCGGAGTTGAAAGCCGAGTTTCACAATATTCTCTTTCTCTGGACTCGCGGTTGATTCATATCGAAACAGATCAGGAAATTGTGATTAAAAAAGCGGATTTTCAGATATTACTCGTTCAGCCGAATAACTTAAGTTTCTACGAAACCATCCGCCAGAAGCTACTTTGGGGGAGAGATAAAAGAAATTAAGAATATTTTAAAAATTATTACCTTTACAGGAATTTAAAAACACCCTAATAATTTATATTAAAAAGCAAAACATGAGCAGAATTTTCCCGGCAGGAGTTGCCACAGGTCAATTAGTTACTGATATTTTTCAGCATGCTAAAGAAAACAAATTTGCATTACCAGCAGTAAACGTAATTGGTTCCAGCAACGTAAACGCGGTTTTGGAAACTGCAGCAAAACTAAACTCACCTGTTATCATTCAGTTCTCTAACGGAGGTGCTGCTTATAACGCAGGAAAAGGGTTAAGCAACGACGGCCAGAAAGCAGCTATTTTAGGAGCTGTAGCCGGAGCAAAACATATCCATACCCTTGCAGAAGCTTACGGAGCAACGGTAATTCTTCATACAGACCATGCTGCAAAAAAATTATTGCCTTGGATCGACGGATTGATGGATGCTAACGAAGAATTCTACAAGCAGACAGGAAAATCTCTGTATTCTTCTCACATGTTGGATCTTTCTGAAGAATCTTTAGAAGAAAATCTAGAAATCTCCGCTCAGTATTTCGAAAGAATGGCTAAACTTCAAATGACTTTAGAAGTAGAAATCGGAGTTACAGGAGGCGAAGAAGACGGTGTAGATAATTCGGATGTAGACAATTCTAAATTATATACACAGCCGGAAGATATCGCTTACACTTATGAAAAGTTAAAAGCTGTTTCCGACAACTTCACGATTGCAGCAGCTTTCGGAAATGTACACGGAGTGTATAAGCCAGGAAATGTGGTTCTTACACCAAAAATCCTTGATAATTCTCAGAAATATGTTCAGGAGAAATTCGGAACTGCTGAAAAGCCTATTAATTTCGTATTCCACGGAGGTTCCGGATCTACTCTGGAAGAAATCAGAGAAGCGATTGATTACGGGGTAATTAAAATGAATATTGATACTGACCTTCAGTTTGCTTACACAGAAGGAATCAGAGATTATATGGTAAACAATATCGATTATTTAAGAACTCAGATCGGAAACCCTGAAGGAGAAGAAAAACCGAACAAAAAATTCTATGACCCAAGAGTTTGGGTAAGAAAAGGTGAGGAAACTTTCACTAAGAGACTGGTTCAGGCATTTGAAGATTTAAATAACGTAAATACGCTAAAATAAATTATAAATTTTAGATTATAGATTTTAAATTATTTTTAATCTGTAATCTAAAATTCAAAATCTAAAATTTTATACATGGCATTCGAGTGGTTTAAAAGAAAAGCACAAAATATTACGACATCTACTGATGAGAAAAAAGACGTTCCCAAAGGTCTTTGGCATCAGACTCCATCAGGAAAAGTGGTGGAGCATGACGAATTGAAGAGAAATAACTATGTTTCTCCGGAAGACGGTTTCCATGTAAGAATAGGAAGTGCAGAATTTTTTGATATCCTTTTCGATGAAGGCAAATTCACGGAGCTGGATGCCAATGTTGAAAGTATTGACATTCTGAACTTTAAAGACACGAAATCTTACACAGACCGTCTGAAAGAAGTAAAAGCTAAAACTAAACTTACCGATTCCATCAGAAACGCAGTAGGAACTGTAAAAGGTACTGAAATGGTGGTTTCCTGTATGGATTTTGCTTTCATCGGCGGTTCTTTAGGTTCTGTAATGGGAGAAAAAATCAGAAGAGCGATCGATTACTGTATCGAGAAAAAACTTCCTTATATGATTATCTGCCAATCCGGTGGCGCGAGAATGCAGGAAGCAACGTATTCTTTGATGCAGCTGGCTAAAGTACAGGCTAAACTGGCTCAGCTTTCAGAAGCCGGACTTTTATACATCGCTTATCTTTGTGATCCTACTTTTGGCGGAATTACAGCTTCTTTCGCAATGACAGCAGATATTATCATGGCTGAACCGGGAGCTTTGATCGGTTTTGCAGGACCAAGAGTTATCCGTGAAACCATCGGAAGAGATTTACCGGAAGGTTTCCAGACTTCAGAATTCCTTCAGGAAAAAGGTTTTGTAGATTTTATCGTTAAAAGAACAGAAATCCGAGACACTGTTGCTAAAACAGTGAATTTATTAGCTGTAAAAGCATAATAATTGTAACAAAATAACACAATCTCTCTCTAATTAGGGAGAGATTTTTATTTATGAGAACTTTCAAGATATTTTTCAGCACCATCCGAAGCATGAGTTTCAAAAAGATCATCCGTCTTTTAACACTTGTTCTTCCTCATCCTGTTTTCTCATTGCTCAGTTTTCATGCCACCGTTCAGGCATACACCATTGCCCAGAAAAAATTTCCTGAAACAGCTTCCACCAATGGTGTGGGAAATGCATTCAGACACGCTCTTTGGTGCTGTTTTATTGCGATGTACTGCTCTAAAGTCTCCTCACCTCAGAAAGCGCTGAAATTCTGTAAAAGAATCACCGATATGCACGAAGAATTATTCCCGAACAAACCTCTGGAAACCAAAATGGATCTCCACAACAATAAATTCGGGATGAATTACTTTAAAGAACTGCTTCCGGGAGTTCACCGGCAGTTTTTCGAGAAAAGTTTTTTCATTGAAGGTCTGGAAAAGAAAATGAAAGATGCTAAAGTTCTGAAAAATCTGGATGATGATTTTGAAGGGTTTTTGGTTTATCTGGATGAAAAATAAATTTAAACCATTAAGGAGAATTAAGGTTTTAAGTCTAATTAAGATAAATCATTCTGATTTTTAGGCTTTCCTTAATATTCTTAATTTCTTATTGAATCTTAATGGTTCAAAGAAATAAAAGTTTTTTCAAGTTTTACTTATAATTTATTATCTTTTCTAAAATTTTTAATTTACTCAAATGGTTCTCAGCAGAATTTGGTCGGCATTCATTATCATTGCCATTGCCATTGCAGGTATAAAATACGTTTCATCAGGCAACTACAAAACTATTTTCAATGATATGGTTGTAGGGAAAGGCGGTGATACCGTACAGATTGCCACTCAGAAAATGAATGCACTCTCTCCTGTTGTGCGCGACAGCCTCATGAAAAAGACTGATTTTGCCGACAGCAGGATTCATTATAAAACAGATTCTTTAAAGCAGGATGTAAAAGTGTACCGTATTCAGGAATCGGATGGGGTAATCGGAACTTCTGAAACGGCAGTGAAAATCTGTCTCGGACTTATCGGAATTATGACTCTATTCATGGGCTTCATGAGTATTGCGGAAAAAGCAGGCGGAATCAATCTTTTAAGCCGGTTAATTCAGCCTTTTTTCTCAAAATTATTTCCCGATATTCCTAAGAACCATCCCGCTTTCGGACATATGCTGATGAATTTCAGTGCCAATCTTCTTGGTCTGGATAATGCAGCCACTCCTTTTGGTCTCAAAGCGATGGAAAGTTTGCAGACTTTAAATCCGAATAAAGACACGGCAAGTAACTCCCAGATCATGTTCCTTTGTCTTCATGCAGGAGGCATGACTTTAATTCCGGTTTCCATCATTGCGATCCGCGCCTCGATGGGTTCAAAAACGCCGACGGATATTTTTCTTCCGTGTATGATCGCTACATTTGCAGCAACTTTGGCCGCGATGATCGTGGTTTCTTTATATCAGAAAATCAATCTTTTAAAACCTGTAGTTCTTGCCTACGTTGGCGGAATTTCTGCTATTATCGCATTGTTGGTTTTATACCTTACTCAATTAAGCAAAGATGAACTGGATGATTTCAGCAAGGTATTAAGCAACGGATTGATTCTTTTCATATTTTTAGCCATTGTTCTTGGTGCTGTTTATAAAAAAATTAATGTTTTTGATGCTTTCATTGAAGGTGCCAAAGAAGGTTTTACAACATGTGTAAAGATTATTCCTTATTTGGTCGGAATGCTGATCGCCATTTCGCTATTAAGAACTTCCGGAGTATTTGACGTGATTATCGACGGAATGAAATGGGTTGCTTATTCTGCAAATTTAGATTCGAGATTTGTAGACGGACTTCCAACCGCTTTAATCAAACCTTTGTCCGGATCAGGAGCAAGAGGAATGATGGTTGATACCATGACAACTTTCGGGGCAGACAGTTTTCAGGGAAAATTAGCGGCAGTTCTTCAGGGAAGCTCAGATACGACGTTTTATGTCATTGCCGTTTATTTTGGAGCCGTAGCCGTAAAGAATACAAGATACACGGTAATTGCCATGCTTTTGGCAGATTTGGTGGGGATTATTACTTCTATTATTCTGGCATATCTTTTCTTTGCATAAATAATGAAAGCATATATTCAAACGGATGCTTCGGGAGAGTTTTACAATGTTAATTCATTTCTTGCTTATGAAGGATTTAAAAATTTTGGCTACGAGATCAAAAAGTATGTTGATGCAGACGAAATTTCAGATAATAATCCTGAAAATATTATTGTCGGCGGAATTGGGAATGTTAGAAAAAGACTGAAAAATTTAGATATAAACCGTCCTGAGAAGGAAATTGATTATCCTGAGGAATTAAAACCCTTTTTAAAAAGAAAAATTTGGGAATCAACCATTAATCAAATATTTGCGGATAAAGATGGTTGGAATATTTTCATTAAACCTAAAATTGAAACAAAATTATTTGCAGGAAAAGTAATTCAAAATGAAATGGATTTTTTAGGGATTATTAATACTGAAAGAGACATTGATGTTCTTTGTTCCGAACTTATCGATTTTAAAACTGAATGGAGGTGTTTCATTCGCTACAATAAAATATTAGACATCAGAAGATATAAAGGAGCATGGAATACGAAAATTGATGTGGAAACAGTTGAATCCGCAATACAGTCATTTATTTCTCAACCAAGGGCATTTGCTTTGGATTTTGGCATCAATGAAAAGGGAGAAACGATACTGGTAGAAGTTAATGACGGACATTCTTTAGGCACTTACGGACTTTCTTCAACACACTATGTAAAATTCCTTTCTGCGAGATGGAGCGAATTGACCGAAACAGAAGATTATTTAAACTTTTAATTAATAAAAAATAAAAAAATGATTACAGATAAAGAATTCACATTAAGATTAATACGCCAGTTAACTCAAGCATTAGAAAAGCTTATTTTGGATAAACCTGAAGAAAGCTTAATGCAGAAAGAGCTTGATTTTGAATCTTTAATGAAAGATATTTTCAAGTTTGATTTTACAACACTTTCATCAAAATCAAAAGAAGAAATCATAGAAATTGTGAATGAAAGACAGGAAAGAGACCATAAAGATTATTATGAAATGTTAGGAAATCTTTTCTATTTTAACGGAAAACAATCTGATAACAAAGATTTTTTAGAGAAAGCAAAAACATTCTATGAACTGTATCTCCAAACCAGCGGAGTATTTGCGCTTCCGGTTATTAACAGAATTTCAGAAATAAAAAAAGCACTTGAGTAAAGTGCTTTTGTATTTTAAAAAGTGATTTTATACGTTCCGGTGGAAGAAACACTCGCTTTTTCTGCTTTTACATATTTCTTAACCCACGATATCGCATTCGAACTGATACATGGATCCGAAGTTCCGCCCGATCTTCTCGCCGAAACTACATTTCCTGCTTTATCTACGGTGTAAGCAATGGTAATCGTTCCGCTTGCTGTACAGCTATTCGCAGGTTGTGATCCTCCTCTTCCCATCGTTCCGGGGATAAATCCTACCAGTTTTCGGTCGATTCCGACTTTGCTGTCGCCATTTCCATCACCACCTAAAGGATCTCCTGCATTTCCGATTCCTTTTCCATCGCCTTGGCTTCCTGCTTTCGTTCCGCGTCCTCTGATCAGATTTCCAATGGCTGCGTTTCCTTTTCCGTCACCATTTCCAGTCTTGGAATTTGCGGTTGTGGCTCCGGATTTTTTAGTGTTTTTGGCTGCAGAGGTACTTGTGGAAGTCTTTTTACTTTCCGCTTTGGACTCCTCTTTTTTCGGAACAGAAGTTTTGGTATTGTTTCCGGTTATGACTTTTTCTTTCGCCTCTGTTTTTTTGGTTTCAGGCTGCGGATCAGGCTGTATAACGGTCTTGGTTTCAGGAACAGCAGTTTCTGCGGGTTCAGGAGCGACTTCTTCTGTCGCAGCAGCAAGACTTCCCGGCTGATCTGCCGGCTCTTCTACCCCGTTTCCGTTTCTGTTGTCTCCAAAATTCACCAGCATGGTTGTAATAACTTCAGGCTGTTCATTCAGTTCCGGTTTGAGTTTATACAGAAAAACAAATAAGAGAATGGCAGACCAGATGAGAATAGAAAGCACGGCGCTTTTTATTCTGTCTTTGTTTTGCTCATTTTTATTGATACTATGACTTCTCATTTTAAAAGATCCTGCTTCCTGAAGAGTTATTTATCTTTAACAGTTGCAATGGCAATATTAAATTTATTTTTCTCTGCAATTTCCATTACAAAAACCACATCTTTATGAAGGGTATTTTCGTCTGCTCTTATGGTGAAAGATTTATTCGCCTGACCTGTTAATTTATTTACAATGGTCTGTTCCAATTCGCCTCTGTTCACAGGATTATCGTCCACAAAATAAGAACCGTCCGGTTTTACGCTCACCACCAAAGGATTCGGAATATTGTCTGCTGCGGTATCTGCTTTTGGTAATTTCACATCGATCGCACTTTGGTTGGCTGCTGAAGAAGTTACCATAAAGAAGATCAGCATCAGCAAGATAACGTCTGTC
>NZ_JBBCQL010000084.1:0-16709 GCF_037149975.1 Chryseobacterium sp. VD8
TTTTTGCTCCTCCTGCTGGGCTCGAACCAGCGACCCTCTGATTAACAGTCAGATGCTCTAACCAACTGAGCTAAGGAGGAATGTCCTTTGTTTTAAGTGGTGCAAATATAGGACGAATATTTATACCCTGCAAATATTTTTTTAAAATTTTGTAAAAATATTATAATTTCCCCGCGAAGATCTTGAAGATGTCGCTTCCGAAAATCAGTAACATCAAGCCTAACAGGAAGATAACGCCAATCGTCTGTGCATTTTCTAAAACTTTCTGAGGAACAGGTTTACCCACAATCATCTCATAAAGCGTGAAAATAACGTGTCCTCCATCCAGTCCTGGAATAGGAATAAGGTTTAGGAATGCCAGCCAAACCGAGAACATCGCAGTAAAGCCCCAAAATGCAGCCCAATTGATAGAAATTTCTCCGTCTGCATTTTTATCTACCGGCATATTTTTTACAATCGCAATCGGTCCTCCTACATTTTTGTATCCCTGAATTTTAGAGTTAAACATAATTTTAAACTGCTTCACCTGCATCGTTAAAGACTCAATAGATCTTTCAAAACCTCTGGGAATAGATTCCCCGAAAGAATATTTTTTATCTGTAATGAAGTTTGCTAATGCTTTCTGATCTACACCAACACCCAATTTTCCGTTTTTGTCAACAGATGCAGCAATTGTTTCAGGTTTTCCGTTTCTTACAACTTCTATGTTTACTGTTTTTCCTTTATTTTCAGATAAAGAAGAACTTACTTCATCAAAATAAGGTGTTTGTTTTCCGTTAATCGCAACAATTTGGTCTCCTTTTTTAAGCCCTGAAGCCTGAGAAGCAGGAGTTGCCAGAGAATCGATAATCATTGGAAATCTCGGCGTAATATAAAGTTTAGCCTCTCTTTGTTTTAAAACTTCTGCAACGCCATCCTTATTAACAGGAAAAGTTACTTCTTTCCCGTTTCTAAGTACCGTTACATTATCTCCTAAAAGAATATTGATGGAAGCATTTTCCAATCTTTCAGCAGGTTTTCCGTCAATATTAATGATCTTATCACCATTCTGGAATCCCATTTTTTTTCCGGCTTCTGTAACTCCTATTCCGTTGTTGAATTTGGTAAGATCTGTGTATGTTTCACCGTTAAAAAGCGAAAGACACGAGTAAATTAACCAAGCTAAGAAAAAGTTCACCGTAACTCCGCCCAACATGATAATCAGCCTTTGCCAAGCCGGTTTTGCACGGAATTCCCATGGTTGTGCAGGCTGCTTCAACTGCTCGGTATCCATGCTTTCATCCACCATTCCGGCAATTTTTACATATCCTCCGAAAGGAAGCCATCCGATTCCGTATTCCGTTTCTCCAATTTTCTTCTTGGCTAAAGAAAACCATGGATCGAAGAACAGATAGAATTTTTCAACTTTGGTTTTAAAGTATTTGGCGGGTAAGAAATGCCCAAGTTCGTGTAGGATAACCAGGATAGAAATGCTCAATATAAATTGAAACAGTTTGATTGCTATTTCCATTAATGCTTTTTATGTTTAATTTGCAAAGGTAACAATTATCAAAACTATGCCAAATAAAAAAGCTCCCCGAAACGAGAAGCTTTGTCATATAATGTGATGATTTATTACAAATTAATCGAAACTCCGAGACTGCCATTGTTGCCGACTTCTGCGAAAACGCCGATTCTTTCAGTAAAAAAGTACCTCGCTCCGATGTGGGCTCCCAATCCAAAACTGTTTCCTACAACTCCTACATCTGCTCCGGGATAAATATCGAGTTTTTCAGGAAGCTGTAAAGCGTCTTTCAGGTGGAAATTGATTCTTCCGAATACAAAAGCACGGTTTTTATCATCATTATTCTTATAATTATCAAAATAAATGTTCAATCCGGCTCCTACGGAAATTAATTTATTCAATCCATAATCATAAGTTCCGGTAATTCCTATTCCGTAACCCCATGCGCTGAGTCCGGCATTGATTTTCTGATCTCCTTTTCCTGTCCACGCCTGAGCATTGGCAAATGTTCCCGTAAGGATGAGAACAAACATAAAAAACAACTTCTTCATAAATTTTACTTTTTACTAATTTTTATCGATTAAATATTCGCAACAAAAATAAAACCGAAATCATTGAAAAATCGTATTTTTAGGGAAGTTTTTTAACAAAGTTTATGAAGATTACAGGATTGAATTTAGATATTATCTGGAAAAATAAGGCAGAAAACTTTAACATTATTGAAAAAGAGTTGCAGAATCAGGAGGCAGATCTCTTTCTTTTGCCTGAAATGTTTTCCACGGGGTTTTGTATGGATGCATCCGAAGTTTCCGACAGAAATCTGGAATCACTGGAATTTTTAAAAAAGATCGCGAAGGAAAGAAGCGCTGCATTCTGCGGAAGTGCTCCGGTTGAGGAAAACGGAAAATTCTACAACAGATTGTATTTTGTGCAGCCCGATTCTCAGGTTGAATTTTATGATAAAAGACATCTTTTTTCTTTTTCGGGGGAAGATAAAGTGTATACTCCGGGAAAAGAAAGGGTAATTGTAAATTATTTGGGTTTCAGAATTCTTTTGCAGGTTTGCTATGATCTTCGTTTTCCTGTTTTTGCAAGAAATGATGATGATTATGATGCGATTTTGTATGTGGCAAACTGGCCCGAAAAAAGAGTAGGAGCATGGGAACATCTGTTAAAAGCGAGAGCTATTGAAAATCTGTCCTTCGTTTTTGGATTAAACAGAATCGGAACCGATGGAAATAACCTGTTTTATCAGGAAAGTTCACACTGTTTTTTTGCAGACGGAAAAGAAATTTCACAAAAGAGCGGAAATCTTGTAACGGCAGAATTAAATTTAGAAGAACTGAAAGATTTCAGAAGCCATTTTCAGTTTTTAAATGACCGCGATTCTTTTTCGATTGAATTTTAAAGAAAATACATCAAAATTAAGGCTAAAATTTTCTCAATCTTAGCCTTAATCTTAAATATTTAAGCATATTGTTTTAAAAGTTGCGTCAGTGTATTCACATCATGAACACCGCTTTCTTTCCACAGCATTTCTCCCTGTTTGAATATGGCTAATGTCGGAACACCACGAACGCCGTATTGATTAGCTAGAGCAGGATACTGATCCACATCTACTTTAATAATTCTAGCTGCAGTTCCTATATTTTCCTTTACCGTATTCAAAACAGACGACTGTACTTTGCAGGGTTGACACCAGGTTGCAAAAAAGTCTATAAGAACAGGTCTTTCGGAATCAATGATTTCCTGAAATGCTTGAGACATAGTTGTTGTTTTTATTTAAAGAAAGAAACATTTTAGTTTAAAGTTTTGAAAAGCTTGCCATTTAAAATCACTTAAAAAAATCGAAGGTTACCGAAAACTTTGTGTTGTTCAATGCTTTTCAGTCAATAAACTAAAGTTTCATGACTTTATATTTAATACAATGATAATTTCAAAAAAGAGTATTATATTGTTTTCGAGTGACATACGAAATCCGAAGTCGGGAATTTTTCCGTTTTCTTAATTGCGCCGAAACCTCCTTCTATTTCAGTAAAGTTTCTGATTCCGTTGGAGTTAAGGATGCTTGCTGCAATCATGCTTCTGTAACCTCCTGCACAATGAAGGAAAAAATGCTCAGAATCATCAATCGTGTGAACCCAGTCACTGATTACGTCCAAAGGTTTGTTGTAAGCATTATCAATATGTTCGGCAGAATATTCCGAGATCTTACGAACGTCAATTATTTTTGAGTTTTCGTTATAACGTTCTGCAAACTCTGCCGGAGAAATTCTTTTAACCTCATCCGTTTCTTTTCCGCTGTTCTTCCATGCTTCAAAACCTCCTTTAAGATAGCCCAGAACATTGTCGAATCCAACGCGGCTAAGTCTTGTAATGGCTTCTTCTTCCATTCCTTCGTCTACAATAAGAAGTAAAGGATGCTTTACATCCACAATCAGAGTTCCCACCCATGGTGCAAAATCTCCTTTTAATCCGATATTTACAGAATTCGGCACAAATCCTTTATAAAACTCTCCAGGACTTCTGGTATCTAAAATTAACGCGCCTGTTTCTTCTGCAAACGCTTCGAAATCTTCAACGGAAACCGCCGTTAAACCTTTATCCATTACCGCATCAAGACTTTCATAACCGCCTTTGTTCATGGCAACATTCATCCCGAAATATTTCGGCGGAGCCGTTAAACCGTCCAGAACTTCGCGGATAAAAGATTCTTTATCAGGCTGATTCAAAGCATAATTGGTTTTTTTCTGATTTCCCAGAATATCAACCGTCTCTTTCTGCATATTTTTTCCACAGGCAGAACCCGCTCCATGAGCCGGATAAACTGTAATGCTGTCATCCAGAGGCATAATCTTTGTCTGAAGACTGTCGTACAAAATCCCTGCAAGATCTTCCTGAGTAATACTTCCTGCTTTCTGGGCAAGATCCGGTCTTCCCACGTCTCCTAAAAATAAAGTATCTCCTGTGAAAATGGCTGTTTCAACTCCGTTTTCGTCAATCAGAAGATAAGTCGTGCTTTCCATCGTATGACCGGGTGTATGAAGAACTTTTATTTTTATTTTTCCTATTTCAAAAATCTGATCGTCTTCTGCAATAATAGCTTCAAACTCAGGCTGAGCGGTAGGTCCGTAAACAATAGGAGCACCTGTTTTCTTACTTAAATCCAGATGTCCCGAGACAAAATCTGCATGAAAATGTGTTTCAAAAATATATTTTAAAGTTACATTGTCTTTTTCCAGACGATCCAGATAAGGCTTTACTTCCCTTAAAGGATCGATAATTACTGCTTCATTTTCAGATACGATGTAGTACGCACCCTGAGCCAGACATCCCGTGTATATTTGTTCGACTTTCATTATGTGATTGTAACCGTTTTAATGTTTTATATTTGAAATACAAAAATCGTGTTTATTTTTTTAAATACCATCAAAATAAAAAATGGATACTGATAGAATAAATCTATAAAGTTTTTATTTGTTCTAATTTACGATTTCCTGTCTGAAAATTCCTGAAAGAATTGGTGAATTTATTGATTATATGAAATATTTCACAATAGAAATTAATTTAATGATTCATCGTGGTCAGATTTTACAAAAAACTTTATATTTATAGGTTAAAAAAGAGCAAATGGCAGACAAAACACAATTCATTGAAGAATTAAATGCGAGATACACTCCCAAAGGAGATCATATTATATTAGGAAAAGGAATGCTGGATGGCGAAGTCGTTCCTGAAGTTAATGTTACCATTCCCTTAAAAACCATCAACCGCCACGGATTAATTGCCGGAGCAACGGGAACCGGAAAAACAAAAACATTACAGGTTTTCGCAGAACAGCTTTCGCATCAGGGAATTCCTTCTCTGGTTTTGGATATTAAAGGAGATTTTTCGGGGATCGCAGAAGCTGGAACTGAAAATCCTGCCATTCAGGAAAGATATGCCAAAACACAGCTTCCTTACAATCCACAGGCTTTTCCTGTAGAATTAATGACCATTTCCGGCGAAAGAGGCGTGAAATTAAGAGCCACTGTTACAGAATTCGGTCCGGTTTTATTAAGCAAAATCTTACAGTTGAATGATACTCAGCAAAGCATCATGTCAATTGTATTTAAATATTGTGATGATAAAGGTCTTCCGTTAATTGATCTGAATGACCTGAAAAAAGTCCTTCAGTACGTCACAGAAAATCCACAGGGAAAAGCTGAGCTTTCCTCTAATTACGGTTCGATAGCTTCTGCTTCTCTGGGTGCAATTTTAAGATCCATTGTCGCGTTGGAACAGCAGGGAGCTTCCGGTTTCTTTGGAGAACTGAGTTTTGACGTTCACGATTTACTGGAAACAAGAGACGGAAAAGGAGTAGTAAACATTCTGAGAGTTGCAGACATTCAAAGCAAGCCGCAGTTGTTTTCAACATTTATGCTTTCGCTCTTTGCGGAAATTTACATGACCTTTCCGGAGGAAGGCGACAGTGGAAAACCGAAGCTGGTTTTGTTTATCGATGAAGCACATTTAATTTTTGATGAATCTTCAAAAGCTTTGGTCTCGCAAATTGAAACCATGGTAAAACTGATCCGTTCAAAAGGAGTCGGAATCTATTTTATCACGCAAATTCCGGGTGATGTTCCGGAATCGGTGCTTTCTCAATTAGGTTTAAAAATTCAGCACGCATTACGAGGGTTTACCGCTAAAGATAAAAAAGAAATCTCCAAAGCAGTAGAAAACTATCCGACTACGGAATTTTATGATGCTCCAACGCTGATCCAGAATCTGGGAATCGGTGAAGCTTTCGTTACCGCTCTGGATGAAAAAGGAATTCCAACACCGCTGGTTCATACCTATTTAATTTCACCGGAATCAAGAATGGATGTTCTGAATGACGCAGAAATTTCAGATTTAACAAAAAGATCAGCTTTGGTTGCCAAATATGAAAAAGTAGTGGATAACGAATCTGCATATGAAATTTTGGTCGGCAGAATGGAACAGGCTGCACAGGAAGCGTCGCAGACTTCTAACCAGAAAACAAAACCGGTAAAAGAAGAACCCGGAATTTTCGAGCAGGTTTTACAAAGCAGGGCGGGAAGAACGTTTACCAGCACACTGATGCGCGAAGGTGCAAAAGCAATTCTGGGAATGCTTGGTCTGGGAGGAAGACGAAGATAAATATTTTTATTATTTTAGCAGAATTGCCTTATTCCTATTCATTTATTGGCATAAGTTATGTTTCCAGATGTAAAGGAAATAAATCGTTAATCTAAAAAGAAGTTGTAAAAAATTTAAATGTATTCAATAATAGACATAGAAAGTAATGGTGCAGGTTACAGGAAAGAATGCATTATCGATATTGCTGTTTACCGATACGATGGTCAGAAAATTGTAGATCAGTTTATCTCATTGGTAAACCCCGAAAGTGATATTACCCCTTTTGTGCAGAAATTAACCAACATTACTCCGAAAATGGTTAAAACTGCACCGAAATTCCATGAAATTGCGCGTAGAATTGTTGAAATTACGGCAAATACAACTTTGGTAGGTCATAATATCGATTTTGATTACAGAATGCTTCGTCAGTCATTTCAGAGGTTAGGCTATGAATTTAAAATCAATACTTTAGATACAATTCCTTTAGCTAAAAAACTGATTCCTGATGAGGTAAGCTATTCTCTCGGAAAACTGGTGAAATCTTTAGGAATTCCTTTAACCAATCATCACAGAGCGGAAGGAGATGCGAGAGCAACACTGGAATTATTCAAACTTCTGATTTCAAAAGACACAGAAAATGAAATCATTCAGAAGCAGCATGACGAAACCAATTCCAAGACTTACATCAATAAAATCAAGGAATTAACGCAGGATCTTCCCAATGAAAAAGGCTTTGTATATTTTCAGAATGAAGCGGGAAAGATTATTTTTTCAGATCATGTTCAGGATATCAATAAATTTTCAAAAAAAGTTTTCAATTCCAAATCTAAAAAGTGGGAAGCCATTCAGAAAGACGTTGAACAGATCAATTACGAACTTACCGGAACCGATATTATTGCCAAGCTGATTCTGAATTCAAAAGGAATTAAAAAAAGAGAGATCCTTCCTTTCGGTCTGTATTGCAGAAACGGAAAATACGTCGTGGAAAAAAACAAGCTGAATAAACTGGAAAAACCGATTTTGAAATTCAGGTCTTTTACACAAGGCTCGAAAGCGGTACAGTTCATCGGAAAGTTCGAAGAATATAATGATATTGAAGTTTTTAAAAAGAAAATCGAATTCAGAAAACGAAATGAACTCTGGTTAGGACAAGGCAGAAAGCTGGGTGAAAAACTGTTTTTGATTGTTGAAAACGGAAAAGTGGTTTCTTACGGTTTTTATGAACTTTTCACTCAGATTCAGACCTTAAGCAAGCTTAATAAATTAAAGATCGATCTGCTTTCACAATCTGCAGACCTCGTTAATGAGCTGCAGTTGGCTTTGCTCAGGGGAGATTTTGAAACCCTGCCTTTACCGAAATAATAGAACACGGCTGAATCTGAAAGGAATCATTTTAAAATCAGTTTTTTAAAAGTAAAAAAGAATTAGTATTTTTGTAAAAAATTAAAGAAAGCAATGCTAAATTTTAAACAACATAAAACCGGTAAAAAGGGAACTGTAAAGTTCTCTAAGGTTTGGAATGTATAAAAGAGTTGTATTGCATAAAAAATAATGTTAATGGCAGACTCTTTTTCCGAAGAATCTGCCTTTTTTATGCTAAAAAGAAATTATGAATTCAAAAGAATTATTAAAGATTGCCAATGAGTTTGGCACCCCGGTGTACGTTTATGATGCCGAATCCATTAAAACACAATACGAGAAACTTACCTCTTCTTTCTTAAAACACACAAAGTTTTTCTACGCAGCGAAAGCGCTTACCAATATCAACATCCTGAAGTATGTGAAAAATCTGGGAGCTTCATTAGATTGTGTATCCATCAATGAAGTAAAATTGGGATTAAAAGCTGGCTTTACGAAAGAAAAAATACTTTTCACGCCCAATTGTGTGGATCTCGCCGAGATCGAAGAAGCGATGACTTTCGGGGTGCACATCAATATCGATAATATTTCTATTCTGGAGCAGTTCGGGAACAAATACGGAAACTCTTACCCGATTTTGGTAAGAATCAACCCGCATATTTTTGCTGGCGGAAACTATAAAATTTCTACTGGACACATCGACAGCAAATTCGGGATTTCCATCCATCAGGTTCGTCATATTGAAAGAGTGATGAAATCTACCAACCTTAATGTGGAAGGTCTTCACATGCACACCGGAAGCGAGATCAAAGATCCGGATGTTTTCCTTCAGGCTTTGGAGATCATGCTGGAATTATCCGAACATTTCCCGAATCTGAAATATCTGGATATGGGAAGCGGATTTAAAATTCCTTATCAGGACACCGAAGAAGAAACCGACGTAAAAACATTAGGAAAAAAAGTGGAAAAAGTAATCTCCGAATTTTCAAAATCAACCGGAAAAAAATTCGAATTATGGTTTGAACCGGGGAAATTTCTTGTCGGAAAAAGCGGATATTTACTGGTAAAAGCCAACGTGATTAAACAAACAACGGCAACTGTTTTTGTCGGAGTGAATTCAGGATTCAACCATCTGATCCGTCCGATGTTCTACGATTCTTACCATGTGATCGAAAATTTATCGAACCCGAAAGGAGCGGAAAGAATTTATACCGTGGTAGGAAACATTTGCGAAACAGACACTTTTGCATGGGACAGAAAGCTTAATGAAGTAAGAGAAGGCGATATTCTGGCGTTCCACAATGCAGGAGCTTACGGTTTTGAGATGAGTTCCAACTTTAATTCAAGGTTAAAACCTGCCGAAGTTCTGTTTTTAGACGGAAAAGCACATCTCATCAGAAAAAGAGATGAATTCGAAGATCTTCTGAAAAATCAGATCGAGGTATTGTAGATTGTTATAGAAAGGCTTAACTTTATAAAACAAAATAGTAATAATTTATGAAAAAAATATTTTCAGTTTTGGCACTAACAGTTTTTGCCTTTTCATTTTCCCAGACGTATGTAAATGTTTCTTCGGTTAAAAATCAGGTAGAAAATGTTTACAAAGGCGGACAGGAAAAATTTGAATATGATCTTACCAATAATTTGAAATATACAGCAAATTCATTTCAGGCAAATGGTGATTTTACATTGAATTTTAAAGTAAATGAAAACGGAGATATTACCGACGTTAAACTTTTGCCTGAGCTTTATGACAAAGGATTTGAAAGAGAGGTTAAGAGAGATTTGGGCAGAATGAAAAAGCATTTTGCAGTAAATCAACCAAAAAACGTTTCCGTAGGATTAAGTTTCGGAAGAGATTTGAAACCTTCAGACGGCAGACTGGCGTTTCAGGGAAGAGATTCTTTTGCGAATCAGAATACAAAATAATTCCGCTCGAAGATATATGGGAGCTCCGCAAAAAATGCGGAGCTTTTTTTATTGTTTTTTAATATTTATTTTACGCTCTTGGCATAATCTTTACATCTCTACATTATCAGTACATTCCAAAATATTTCTGAAACAACAACACTAAAATATCAAAATATGGCTAAAAATATTGCAGAGCAAATTGTAGAAATGCTCGAAAACGCCAATGTGAAAAGAATTTATGCCGTTACAGGCGACAGTTTAAACCATTTAAATATAGCCGTAAAAAAAAGCAGCATCGAATGGATTCACGTAAGGCACGAAGAAGCCGGAGCTTATGCAGCCGCTGCGGAAGCGGAACTGGATGGTTTTGCGGTTTGCGCGGGAAGCTGCGGACCGGGGCACGTTCATTTAATCAATGGGGTTTATGAAGCGCACCGTTCTCATGTTCCGATGTTGGTTATTGCTTCCACGATTCCAAGTGAAGAAATGGGGATGGATTATTTTCAGGAAACCAATACCATTAAGTTATTCGACGACTGCAGTCATTACAACCAAATGATTACAAGACCGGAACAGGTTCAGCGAACGGTGCAGACGGCAATTCAGCATGCAATTTCCAAAAAAGGCGTTGCCGTAATCGGTCTTCCGGGAGATGTTTCGGAACTGGATGCAGAAGAAGCGGTGACTTCCAATAAAATTTTCAGAACAAATCCTGTTATTCGTCCTTCAGATGAAGAATTAAAAGAACTCGCAGATTTAATCAACGACAGTAAAAAAGTAACGATCTATTGCGGAATCGGCGCGGAAAATGCCAATCCTGAAGTGGTTGAACTTTCAAAATATTTAAAAGCTCCGGTGGGATATTCTTTCCGCGGAAAAATGTCTATTCAGCCGAATAATCCCAATGAAGTCGGTTTAACCGGACTGTTAGGACTTCCTTCTGCTTATCATGCCATGCACGAAGCCGATCTTCTGATTCTTCTGGGGACAGATTTTCCTTACGAGAAATTTATGCCTGTAAAAAACAAAATTGTTCAGATCGACGAAGCACCCGAACGTTTGGGAAGAAGAGCTAAACTGGAATTGGGATTAACGGGCGATGTAAAAGAAACCATCAAAGCACTTTTGCCATTATTGAAAGAAAAAACTGATGCCAATTTCCTTAAACAGCAACTTGAGTTTTATGAAAAGGTTAAAGAAAATCAGCTTACGTATGTGAAAGATCCGGGAACCGAAAACGCCATTCAGCCGGAGTTTGTTACCCATACATTGGATAAACTGGCAAAAAAAGATGCCGTTTTTACCGTAGATACAGGAATGTGCTGTGTTTGGGGCGCAAGATACATCACGGGAACCGGAGAACGGAAAATGCTCGGTTCTTTTAATCACGGTTCGATGGCGAATGCAATGCCAATGGCAATTGGAGCGTCTTTAGCGTATCCTGAAAGGCAGGTTGTTGCTCTGTGCGGCGACGGAGGTTTATCTATGCTTTTGGGAGATATGGCAACGATTTTTCAATATAAACTGCCGATAAAAATTATCGTATTCAATAACCGGTCTTTAGGAATGGTAAAACTGGAAATGGAAGTCGGAGGAATGCCGGATAATGAAACGGATATGGTTAATCCTGATTTTGCAATGATTGCCCATGCAATGGGATATCCCGGAAAAAATGTAAACAAGCCTGAAGATGTGGAAGCTGCCATTAAAGAATGTCTTGATTATAACGGTCCTTATCTTTTAAATATTTTTACCAATCCGAATGCACTGGCTCTACCTCCGAAAATTGAAGCCGCTCAGATTTTAGGAATGACAAAATCCATGGCTCAGCTTATGTTGGGAGGAAAAATGGAAGAAGCACTCGACACTGTGAAAAGCAATTACAAACACATTAAAGATCTTTTGTAATGCACATCATGAGATAATACTTTTCTCTATTTGGTTTAAGTAGTATCTTTGTTTAAGTAAATTTAATTTTAATGAAAAATCCTATGAGAACGATATTAGTACTTCTTACGTTTTTCGCATCAAACTTTGCAATAGCACAGTTTAATGATGTAGAAGAAAGAGATGATAATTTTATGACGGAGAACAATAAAAATATTCTCAAAATAGATATAAAAGAACCTTTGCTGCAGGTTGCCGTAAAAAACTGTAACGATTTTAAAGCAGCAAGTTTCGAAGGCGGAATTCCGGCTTACAAAGAAATGCTGAGAAAATATATGTACGATTACCTGAATACAGATTTTTATGTTCTGAACGGTGATTTCACATTTACCCTTACCGTAGACCAAAACGGAAAAGTAACCAATATCGAAGGAACTCCTAAAGTTTCAAACAGTCAGGTGTTTTTTGATGATATGAAATATGTCGTAAGAAGAATCAAGAAAAACTGGATTCCTGCAAGCTGCAACGGACAGCCTGTAACATCTCAGATCAAAATAAAAATGAATCTGTCTTCCATAGCAACAGATGTATAAGACAACTTTTAATAACCATGAAAAAATATCTTTTAATTTTACCTTTATTGCTTATTGGCGGTAAAGGCTTTTCTCAGGAAAATACTACTCAGGTTCAGCAGACAGCGGAAAGTTATCAGAAAGCAGAATTTCCGGGAGGTGATCAGGCTTTTCAGAAAGAATTCATGACTATGGTTCATGCCTATATCGATATGGCTCTTTATGCCATTCAGGGAAAAGTTACCTTTGTGTTTAATATTGATGCCAAAGGAAAAATCAGTCAGATCGATGTTCTTCCGAAATTCAAAAACAATGAAATGTTTATCGACGACATGAAATATGCGGCGAAAAAAGTAAAGGGAAAATGGACTCCCGCAAAAAAGAACGGCGTTCCGGTCGATTCAAAATTTGTTATGAAGGTGAATTTCAGTACCAATACTTATGATCATGATTAAAAAATTATTTCCATTTATTATTTTATTGTGTTATTCATCTGTCTGTGCGCAAATCAGTAATGCTTACTATTCTGTAGGTGAAGAAGCTTACAAAGGGGGTGCTGAAAAGATGTATCAGGACATCCACGATGTAATGACAAGAAAAAATCTTCAGAAATGTCCTAAAAACGAGTATTTTTATGTCAAACTAAGAATAGATCGCACAGGAAAACCGGGACTTATACAAGATAAGCGAACAAAAGAGTTTATGCAAAAATCTCCGTGTGCATATGATTATGTGATAAAAACACTCGGAGAGCTTCACGATTGGATTCCAAGTAAAAACGTAACGCTTTCTGATGGTACACTTTATGAATTTCCGTTTTTTCCTAATGATTTGGTTGGAGATAATTACAAAAAAGATTACAATGCAAAAGAGCAGACAGAAAAGGCATCCTATGAAGGAGGGACTGATGCTTTCAGAAAGGAACTTGCTTATTTAATCGGGGAATATCTTGCAGATTTGTACAAACCGGAGGGGGTTTTTGAATTATCTTTTACGGTAAATGAAAACGGTAGAGCATCGGATTTTGATATTTTTCCCAAATCTCCTTCATCTGAACAGTTTGTGAAAGATATAAATACAATTACTAAAAGAATGAAGGACAAGTGGATCCCTGCAAAATTCAGAGGACAAAATATTTCTTCAAGAAATGTAATTAAAATAAGATTCAGAAATGATTAACTCCTGACATTCTGTCACAATATTTTGTATCTTTGCAAATTCAATAAGTTCAGAATTTAATGCTTTGAGTTCAAACCTATATGTGTAGAACCTTAGACGTTAAATTTTAAACCTAAAATTCGATTATCGTGCAGGAAAAATATATAGACGAAACAAAACAGGGAGAAGCTTTTGCCATTGCGGAAAAAGCAGAAAACTCAAAGAAATTATTCTTGGAGAGCTACGGTTGTCAGATGAATTTCTCTGACTCTGAGATTGTTGCATCCATACTTAATGAACAGGGATATAATACCACTTTAAAAGCAGAAGAAGCAGATTTAATTCTTCTAAATACCTGTTCCATCCGTGAAAAAGCCGAGCAGACTGTAAGAATGCGTCTTTCACAATTCAAAAACCTGAAAAAAGAAAAACCGAACATGACGGTTGGTGTTTTGGGCTGTATGGCAGAAAGATTAAAAACCAAATTCTTAGAAGAAGAACAGTTGGTGGATCTTGTGGTTGGTCCCGATGCATACAGAGACTTGCCTAATCTTTTAAAAGAAACTGAGGACGGAAGAGATGCCATTAACGTAATTCTTTCAAAAGAAGAAACATATGCAGATATCAATCCGGTTCGTTTAGGCGGAAACGGTGTTACTGCTTTTGTAACGATTACAAGAGGCTGCGACAATATGTGTACATTCTGCGTCGTTCCTTTTACGAGAGGACGAGAAAGAAGCCGTGATCCGCACTCTATTCTGGATGAATGCAAAAGCCTTTGGGAAAACGGGTATAAAGAAATTACCCTATTAGGACAAAACGTAGATTCTTACCTTTGGTATGGAGGCGGTCCTAAAAAAGATTTCGCGAAAGCATCTGAAATGCAGAAAGCAACAGCCGTAAATTTTGCCCAGTTGCTTGATTTGGTTGCAAAAGCCGTTCCTGAAATGAGAATTCGTTTCTCTACTTCAAATCCGCAGGATATGAGTCTGGATGTATTCAGAATGATGGCGAAACACGATAACATCTGTAAATATGTTCACCTTCCGGTTCAGAGCGGAAGCAACAATATGCTGGAAGCCATGAACAGACAGCACACCCGCGAAGAATATTTAGATTTAATTAAAAAAGCAAAAGAAATCGTTCCCGAAGTTGCTTTTTCTCAGGATATGATCGTCGGTTTCTGCAGCGAAACAGAAGAAGATCACCAAGATACATTAAGCTTAATGAGAGAAGTGGAATACGACTACGGTTATATGTTCGCTTACTCAGAAAGACCGGGAACTCCCGCTCACAAAAAGATGGAGGACAATATTCCGGCAGAAGTTAAACAGAGACGTTTGGCAGAAGTCATTGCCTTACAGGGAGAACTGTCCAGAAAAAGAATGAAATCTTATGTAGGAAGAGTTCACCAGATTTTAATTGAAGGAACTTCCAAAAAGAATGAAAACCAATGGAAAGGAAGAAACTCCCAGAATGCAGTTTGCGTTTTCGACAAACTGGAAGGTCAGAAAATTGGTGACATTGTGGACGTTTTTGTGTTTGATAATACGCAGGGCACACTTTTAGGGGAAGCGGTAAAGTAATTTATTGGGCAGCTTACAACTTTGTTCGTAGCTTTCGATTAAAGCCTTCGCTTTTATCTGAACTATGGCTTCCGTTCCCGCTTTTTTATTTTTTTTGAAAAAATAAAAATTCACTCAAGTCGGGCTGCGTGCATCTCAATAGTGAGTAAGTTTAATATAAAATTGAGAATACTCTTTCAAAATGAAAGATTTACAAAATACACAACTTTTACAAAATATTTCTTCATTACTCGATAATGCAAGAAAAAAAGTTGCTGTCGCTGTAAATCAAACCATCGTTCTTACTTATTATGAAATAGGAAGAATGATTGTGGAAGATGAACAAAATGGGGAAGACAGAGCAGAATATGGTAAGGCTGTTCTTAAAGATTTGTCATTACATCTGACAGAAAGATTTGGGCGTGGCTTTTCTGAAGATAATCTTTCTAATATGAGAAAGTTTTATCAGATCTATTCTAATCAACAAATTTCCGAAACACTGTTTCGGAAATCTCAAAATAATCTAATTTCACAGACACAGTCTGTTAAATTCAACCTTTCATGGTCTCATTATTTGAAGTTAATGAGAATCACTGATATTAATGAAAGGAGGTTCTACGAAATTGAAAGTTATAAAAACAACTGGAGCTTAAGAGAATTGCAGAGACAGTATGATTCCGCTTTATATACAAGACTGTCTTTGAGCAAAAATAAAGAAGAAATTCTTCAACTTGCTGAAAAAGGACAAATTATAGAAAAGCCCAAAGACCTCATCAAAGATCCTTATGTTCTGGAGTTTTTAGGTTTATCTGAAAAACCTCATTATTCTGAAAACGAATTAGAGTCCGAATTAATTGATAAACTGGAACATTTTCTTCTGGAATTAGGAACAGGATTTACCTTTGTTGCAAGACAGGACAGAATAACCTTTGATGAAAAGCAATTCCGTATAGACTTGGTGTTTTACAACAGAGTTTTGAGATGTTTTGTCTTAATTGACTTAAAAATCGGCGAACTGAAACATCAGGATATTGGGCAAATGCAGATGTACGTCAACTATTACGATAGAGAAAAACGCCTTGAAGGTGAAAATAAAACCATAGGCATTATTCTTTGTCAGGATAAAAGTGAAGCTTTGGTAAGATATACTTTACCGGAAGATAACGAACAGATTTTTGCAAGTAAATATTTTACCATATTGCCAAGTAAACAAGATTTTATTAACATTTTAAACTCAGACAATGGAAAAATTTCATAAATATTGCCTAAGTGTATTGTTGGTAATAATCTGCAGCAATATTTCAGCTCAAATTTCCAACGGAACAGCCGAAAGTGAAGACTGTAAACAGCTTTATGAGCTTTATAACCGGATTTTAAATCAGGATTGCGAAGATTTGCAGGAAACCTGTACAAAAGAAAATCCTGTACAGAATAAAACGATCAGTCAAAAGCATCCTGCAGTTGATTTTATCAGTAAAATTTTCCCAAGTAAACAAAAGAACAATTTTCAACAAAATAAAGCGGGAGCAGATTTTTCTGAAAAAGAAAAACATGATCAGCTCCTGAAAAATTTTGAAAAGAACAGCAGAGAAACACTCTTCGCTGAAATTT
>NZ_JBBCQL010000085.1:0-16577 GCF_037149975.1 Chryseobacterium sp. VD8
TGTCGATAGAAGGTTTAAGAACATCAAATTCCTGTCTGTCTCCCTGCGGAACCGGACCTGAAATAATTAACGGTGTTCTTGCATCATCTACCAATACAGAGTCTACCTCATCCACGATCGCAAAGTTCAGTTCTCTTTGTACTAGTTCTGAAGGTGAAGTTACCATGTTGTCTCTCAGATAATCGAAACCGAATTCATTATTCGTTCCGTAGGTAATATCTGAATTGTATGCTTTTCTTCTTCCGTCTGAGTTTGGCTGATGATTATCAATACAGTCGATTGACATTCCGTGGAACTGGTACAATGGTCCCATCCATGCCGAGTCTCTTTTCGCAAGATAGTCGTTCACCGTTACTACGTGAACTCCTCTTCCCGGAAGTGCATTTAAGAAAATTGGAAGCGTACCTACCAAAGTTTTACCTTCTCCGGTCGCCATCTCAGCAATTTTTCCGCTGTGAAGAATTACCCCACCGATGAACTGTACATCATAGTGTACCATATCCCAGTTCACAGGCGTTCCTGCAGCGTCCCATGAGTTTTTCCAGACTGCCTGATCGCCCTGAATTTCCACGAAATCTTTTCCTGCGGCAGCCAATTGTCTGTCCCAGTCTGAAGCCGTTACGCGGATTTCTCCGTTTTGCGCCCATCTTCTTGCTGTTTCTTTCACCAAAGCGAAAACTTCAGGAAGAATCTGGCTCAGAACTTTTTCTTCAATTTCGTATGATTCTTTTTTCAGAGACTCAATCTTCGAGAAAAGCGCTTCTTTTTCGTCTACGTTTTTCGAATTTTTGATCTGCTCCTGGATCTGTTCTATCTGTGCTGTGATTTTGCTGGTTGCAGATTTAATATTTTCTTTAAACTCAGCAGTTTTATCTCTTAAACCGTCATCAGACAATTGCTGAATAGCGGGTTCAACAGCTTTGATTTTTGTTACAACTTTTTTTACTTCTTTTAGGTCCTGCGCTTTTTTGTCTCCCAAAAACCCTTTTAGAACTTTGTTTAAAAAACTCATAAATTTTTTGCTTTATGCTTAAAAGGATATCCTTTAAGCGTTTTAAATAACACTTATTGTGTAAAAAATAATATATAAAAAAGGGCAAAAAAGCTCTAAGCAGTGCCTAAAGCTTAATGCTTTTCATTAATATTCGTCTTCGTTCCAAAGATAATCTTCGTCCGTAGGATAATCGCTCCAGATCTCGTCGATCGCATCATAAATTTCCCCTTCATCTTCGATAGCCTGAAGATTTTCTACCACTTCCATTGGTGCACCAGTTCTGATTGCGTAGTCGATAAGCTCTGCTTTAGTCATTGGCCAAGGTGCGTCACTTAAGTATGAAGCTAATTCTAATGTCCAGTACATAATTTTTTAATTTTTTGCAAAAGTATAAAATTAGCTTATATTATATGCTTTTTTATACTTGATTTTCAATTCTTTTTGTTAAATTTCGTTCATCGTGCGCCTTCAGAAAGTGTTTAAAGTACTTTTTCCGGCTTACTGAGGTCATTTTCTCAAAAACCATTCCACAAATTTTTTTATGCCATTTTGGAAGTTTGTGTCAGGTTTGTAGCCAATTAATGTCCTTGCTTTGGTAATATCGGCATTGGTTTTCAGGACATCTCCGGGTTGCATTGGCAGATTTTTGCGGATGGCAGATTTTCCCAACGTCTTTTCGATGGTGGAAAGCATTTCGTTTAAATTAATTACTTCGCTTTCGCCCAGATTAACAATTTCATAAACATCTGAATGATTTTCCAGATAGAGGATTGATTTTAAAATACCGTCAACAACATCATCAATATAAGTATAATCTCTCGCTGTACTTCCGTCTCCGTAGAAAGGGATTTCCTGATCTTCGGAAATTAATTTTGTGAATTTATGAATGGCAAGATCAGGTCTTTGTCTGGGCCCGTAAACCGTGAAAAATCTGAGCTGGATCATATCTATTTTGTATAAATCGTGATAAACGTGTCCTAAAATTTCACCGCATTTTTTGGTTGCTGCATACGGAGAAATGGGATTGTCTACATTGTCGGTTTCAGAAAAAGGAATTTTTTCGTTATTTCCGTAAACGCTTGATGAGGAAGCGCAGACAAATTTATTGATATTGAAATCTTTACAGAGTTCCCAAAGATTCATGGTTCCGCGGATGTTGACTTCTTCGTATTCCAGAGGTCTTTCTATGGAAGGACGAACTCCCGCAAGTGCGGCAAGGTGAATAACAACGTCTATTTTATGGTTCTTAAATATTTCTTCCAACCCTTTTTTATCGCGGATGTCCTGATAATACAGTCTGTAATTTTCTGATTCTGAAACTGAAGTCAGTTTTTCAATATCTTTCTCTTTTTCTAAGTATTCAAAATCCGAAAAATGCTGTATAGCGTCTAAAGTATTCTGAATTTTTATCTGATAGCTGTAGAAATCATCAAAATTGTCAATGTTTATGACAGAATGTCCTTTTTTTAATAATTGTTCGGTAAGGTGGGAACCAATAAAACCGCTTCCTCCGGTTACAAGATAATTCATCCGTATGTTTTTCGTCTTACAAAAATATAAATTTACTTCGTGAAAAATATAATCATTAAATTTACTTAAAAAAGTAATATAAAATTAATATGCAGTTTCAGGGGCAAATTTTAAAGATGACGAGCTTCAACGATGAGCCGATCCAATATTATCTCAATCTTTCCGGTGATCTGATTCACATGAATGAACTTTTCGGAAAAGAACTTACCATTAAACATACAGGTTACCAATGCGTAAACTGTGGCGAAAATAAGCCGATTTACAGAATGGGTTTCTGCAAAAACTGCTTCTTTGAAAGTCCTTATGCAAGCGATACCATCATTCGTCCCGAACTTTCCACAGCGCATCTGGGAATTGCGGAACGGGATTTGGATATAGAAAAGGAAATTCAGTTACAGCCACATACCGTTTATCTTGCGTACACGGGAGAAGTAAAAGTAGGAGTTACAAGAAATACTCAGATTCCTACAAGATGGATTGATCAGGGTGCCACATTTGCGCTGCCGATTGCGAGAACCGAAAACCGATATGAAGCAGGAATGATTGAGGTCGCTTTGAAGCAGCATGTTGCCGATAAAACAAGCTGGAAGAAAATGCTTCAGGATGATTTTGAAGATGAGATAGACCTTGCCGATTTTCAGCAGAAGATAAAAGAATATTTTCCTGAAGATTTCCAGAAGTTCTACAGTGAAGGAGAAAATCTTTGGAGATTCGATTATCCGTTTGAAAAACCTGAAAAAGTAACTTCTTTTACCCTCGATAAAAGACCCGAATATACAGGGAAATTAACAGGAATTAAAGGGCAGTACTTAGGTTTCGACGGAGGCGAATTTATTAACGTAAGAGGACATGAAGGGTATGTAATTGAATTGACTGTTAAAAATTAATAGAATATTGAATTAAAACCAAATCACAAAAAATGAAAGGATGGGTAAAAAAATTATTTCTTGCTCTCGGAATTCTGTTTGCAGTTATCTTACTGGCAAATCTTGGACTGAATATATGGCTGAAAACAAGGCTTCCGCAGTACATAAAAAACAATACAGATTATAAAGTTTCCTACAAAAGTCTGGATGTGGATCTGGTGTCGGGAAATATTCTTTCCACAGGAATTACCGTAAACAGCAAAAATCCGCAAAACTTTAATGTTATCGGACTTCAGGGAACAATTGATACCCTGAAGATAAGCCGTTTCGGGATTTATGATGCCATCTTTAACAAGCAGATCAGTTCTTCGGATTTACTGTTGTCTAAACCTAATCTGAATATTATTCTTGCGAAACCGGTTGATACAAAAACAGGAAAGAAAAGAAATCCGGTACGTTTTGACAACATCCGAATCAATGAAGGAAATATCAGCATTTTCAGATTTACGAAGCAGAAATTCTTTTCTGTGCAGGATCTGAATCTGTATGTTGAAAATCTTCAGATGACGGAAGAAGCCGTAGAAGATAAATTGCCTGTCGTTTTCGATCAGTATACCATTAAAGGAAGTAATTTTTTCTTTCGTCCCGATAATGTGTATGCTTTGGCAATCAGTAAAATAGAAACGAGAAACGGACAAATGTCGATTGATCGGCTTCAACTCATTCCGCTCGTTACTTTTGAGCAGTTTAAAAAATATTATCCTAAAAAAAAGCAGCTTTTTGAGTTTAATATCGAAAAAATGGAGTTCAAAGATATTGTTCTGAAAAAGAATAAAGTTTCTCTGGCAAACGCAAATTTTTACAATCCTGATTTTAAGATTTACACTACAGATGCGGCTCCGGTAAAGCCTAAAAAACCAGTTAATTTTGATATTGATCTCGAAGATATAAAATTGAATAACGCCACTGTTCAGGTAATGAAACCTAACGGAGATCAGCTTTTCTACACTAAAAAGGCAAACCTCAACATCAATAAACTGAGGTTTGATAAGGAAACAAGAGAAGAACTTATTCCGGTAGGTTATAAAGACTTTCAGTTTTCAGCGCAGGATATTTTGTACTCCGATCATCAGGATTTTAAAGTAAAAAGTTTCACGTTAAATCCGAAAAAAGGAGAAATCCGAAATATTTCCGTTGTTCCGAATGGTTCCGCAGCAGGAAAAACCTCAATGAATCTTGTCGCAAACTATATTGGTTTCAACATCAATAAATGGGAATCCGTTGATAAGAAACTGAATCCTGATGTAAAAGATATTTTAGTAGATCAGGTCAAAGGAAGCATCAAAGCAGGAGAAGTTCAGGCAGCAAAAAAAACAGTCAACCTCAGTGGTATTCAGTTTCCGGTAATCATCAGAAAAGTAGTATTGAGAAATTCAGACATTACCTATGAGAAAAACAATCAGCCGTTGAGTTTTAATAAACTGAATGCAACCATTAATGATATTCAGCTTACCTCAAAACCGGACAACTCAGGAATCGCAGTTGATGTAAAAAACTATGCGCTTACTTCGGACAATTTTGCTTACAAAATGGAGTTTTATCATATGACTTCCGGCGCTTTGAAGGTGGATAAAAATAACATCCGGCTTTCTCAGTTTGCGATAAAGCCTATCGTTTCGAGAGCCCAGTTTATCAAAATGATTCCCGTGGAAAGAGATTTATACGATATTAAAGTAAATCAGATTACGGCAAACGGAACATGGGATCTGTTTTCTGACAATAAATCGATTAACGCTTCTAATGTAACCATTGAGTTTGCCGATGCCAATATTTTCAGAAGTAAAATCCCGAAAGACGATCCTAAAGAAAAACCTTTGTATTCGAGATTGCTACGCTCTATAAAAATTCCGATGGTAATCAATAATCTGAATCTTAGAAACTCTGTTCTCGTGTATGAAGAGGATACGCCTGAAAGTGCAGGACCGGGAAAACTGACATTCAGCAATTTTAATATGAATATTAAAAACCTCAATTCTGCCAAAATGAAAGGAAAGCCGACAAGAGTGGACATTAAAATAGACTGTTCTTTTATGAAGTTTGCGCCGCTTTCTGTAAACTGGAATTTCGATGTTGCCGATCAGCGTGATGCTTTCAATATTTCCGGAAGAACCTCGAATCTTCCGGCGCAGGGAATCAACCCGTTTATCCGCCCTTATCTTCATGTAACAGCAACGGGAACCATTCAGGAAATGCTGTTCAATTTCAAAGGGAATCCTAAAGGACTGAACGGAAGTTTTAATCTGAAACATAAAGATCTTAAAATTGCCATTCTGGATAAAAACAACCGTGAAAAGAAAGGTTTTTTAACTGCCGTTGCCAATCTTCTGGTAAAAACAGATTCAGGAAAGCTTCCTGAAGATGTGCAGATAGAAAATGTAGAGAGAGATCCTACCAAATCGTTCTTCAATCTTTTCTGGAAAGGAATTGAGCAGGGATTGAAAAAAACTTTGATCGGAATTAATATCGATGGCGCCAAAAAAACGGTTGAGAATGCCAAAAAGACAGTGAAAAATGTAAAAGAAGATGTAAAAGGCATGAAACAGTCTGTAAAAGAAATCGGGCAGGAGATAAAAAAGAGTCCGGATCAGAATAAAAAGGAACAGTCTGAAAAAGAACCCGAGAAGAAAGGTTTCCTGAAAGGTATATTTAAGAAAAAAGAAAAATCCGGAACTGAATAAGTCCGGATTTTCATCGTATGTAAACTTTAGTAATTGTAATCTTCAGTCTCGTCAAAAGCAATTTCTCTTAGGAATTTATCAAAATCTTCGCCGGGATAATTGCTGTCTGCTCCGTAAGAATCGATGATCATGCCTATATTCCCGTCAGAATCTTTTACCAGATAGAGAACAGCATTGTCATCCGGGCTGCTTGGTCCCTCAAAACGATAAGTTTTAATAATGGTGAGATCTGCAGGCTGGTAAATTCTTTCAGAATTTTCAAATTTCATTTCACAGTTTTCATTCATTCGGAATTCTCTGTGGACGCCTCTTTGTGCCAATTTTGCCATCACCTGGCTTAATGTTGTCATTTTATCAATGTTACCTGTGCTTTCCATAATACTATTTTCTCTTCAAAGTACAATAATTAAACCATTGCTTTATTTTATGTGGTATTGGCAAAGACAAATCAATTTTAAATTTTTTTTCAGTATTTATTAACAAAAATTATAATGACAGAAAATGGTTGGGTATGCTTTTTGCAATAAAGACCGTATATAAATCAGACAGAATATGAAAAAAGAAGTCGGAGTTTTACTGGCAGGAGGAGTTGGTCTTTTGGCAGTATTAAGTATCATAGGAATTAAAAAAATATTACACAGAAAAGATAAAAAATACAGTGATGCCTATTCGGATTATCACAGACATTTCGACGACAAAAACTACGACGAAGAATATCACGGCGTAGAATTTTATGCACTGAAGTAGTTAAAAAATATATCTAAATCATGTTAAAATCCGGGGCTTTTGAAGTTTCGGATTTTTCTTGTGGAAAACTTTAATGTTAAAATTGATTTTTTTAACATCATTACCCTCTAATTTTACATCAGAAATGCAGAACGAAAATATCATAAAAGGACAGGGCGCTCAGCGAAACGTTAACAACCGTTTCGACAGATATACCTTTGAACCTGAAGATGATGATTTTGAAACCGTAAAAACTTCCTTTACCGAAGTTTTCCCCAAAAGCATTGTCAATCAGGTGAAAAGTGATGATTTACCGATGGAATATTCCATGAATCCTTATCAGGGCTGCGAACACGGCTGTTCCTACTGCTTTGCAAGACCTACTCATGAATATTGGGGATATAGCGCCGGAGTTGATTTTGAAAGAAAGATCATGGTGAAGAAAAATGCACCGGAACTCTTAGAAAAGTTTTTTCAGAAAAGAGGATATCAGCCGTCTCCCATTTTACTTTCAGGAAATACAGACTGTTATCAGCCTGCAGAAAGGCAGTTTGAGATTACCAGAAACATACTGCAGGTTTGTCTGGATTACAGACATCCTGTCCATGTTCTTACAAAAAACGCTCTGGTTCTTCGGGATATTGATATTTTGAAGCCTTTAGCTGAACAGAATCTTGTGTCTGTTTCTTTAAGTATTCCCACCATAAATGAGGAGCTTAGAAGAAAGATGGAGCCGAGAACCAGCTCTGCTAAAAACAAGCTGAAAGCCATAGAAATTCTGTCTGAAAATGAAATTCCCGTTAATGTAATGGTTGCTCCCATTATTCCGGGATTAAACAGTGATGAACCTTTAATGATACTGAAAGCCATTGCTGAAGCCGGAGCACAAGGGTTTGGATATACTCTGGTGAGATTAAATGATTCTGTAGAACCGGTATTTGTCAACTGGATTGAAAATACGTTTCCAGATCGTGCACAGAAAGTATTAAATCTTATCCGATCCATGCGGGGCGGAAAATTAGGTGAGAAAAAGTTCTTCGACAGGCAAAAGGGAGAAGGAAATATTGCAGAAATGATTCATAATACCTTTAAAATAGGGAGAAAAAAATTTTTTGATGGTAAAGAATTTCCAAAACTTTCTGTCAAGAATTTTACAGGAACAAAAGATCAGCAGCTGAGGTTGTTTGATTGATGATTTTCTTCAATAATGAAAAAAATAAACCGCTCCAATCAGGAACGGTTTTTTTATAACTTTTTGCAGTCCGGTCTACATATCTGTTACGGGACATTTGAAATCCTTGCTGCATGCAGCGCACACAATGATGTCTCCGCAAACATACATGCAGAATTCCGGTTCTTGCGGTAGAGATTTGATTACGCCTGATCCTTTAATTCCTTTTAATTGACTTTTGCTTAATTTTTTTAAATTTTTCATATTGTTTTAGTTAAAAATTTGATAGTAATGTAAAGATAATCAAAAAATTAATAAATCAAACAGTTGTGGTATATTTTTAATTATTTTTTATGCATCAATAAAAAATGGCTGAATTTTCATATATTGGTGAATAATATTTTATATTTTTCATTATTGAGTTTTCAATAAATAAGCGGTTTCCGAAAAGCTGAAAGAGTAGGAGTACATCAAATCAAAACTATGAAAAATTTTAAAAAGCTTTCAAGAGAAGACAAAAAAAGAATTTCTGCGGGCTACGGTCCTGCGTATTGCATTGAAGGAGGCGGTCCCGGTTCAGGCGGCTGTGGCGCAAATGAAATCTGTTCCGGCGGAAAATGTGTACCGTATCAGGATCCGGGAGGAGATCCGGGAAATCCCGGCGGCGGTGGAGATACTTATACCTGTATCTGTCCGTGGGGAACTTTTACACAATCCACACCTTGTCCTGAATTCTATTGTATTACAGGATAATAAAAAAAGGAAGGTGTTTGTTGCCTTCCTTTCTTATATATTTTCCCTAAAAACAAAAAACCGGGCAAATTTACCCGGTTCTGTATTTATTTTTTAATCAATCCTAATTCAATTAATCTCTCGTGTAAAAATTCTCCTGCTGTTGTATCTTCATACAATTTAGGGTTGTTTTCGTCTACACAGTTTTCAAGAGCATTCAGTGACATAGAACTCACGGGATGCATAAAGAAAGGAATTGAATATCTTGAAGTTCCCCACAATTCTCTTGGCGGATTTACCACTCTGTGAATCGTAGACTTCAGTTTGTTGTTGGTATGTCTCGAAAGCATATCTCCAACGTTAATCATCAGTTCATCCGGTTCTGCGATCGCATCGATCCATTCTCCGTTATGATTCTGAACCTGAAGACCTTTCCCCTGAGAACCCATTAAAAGAGTAATCAGATTAATGTCTCCGTGAGCAGCAGCTCTTACCGCATCATCCGGCTCTTCCGTGATCGGCGGATAATGAATAGGTCTTAAAATAGAGTTTCCTTCTGCAATTTTATCATCAAAATAAAATTCATCAAGACCAAGATAAAGCGCTAAAGCTCTCAGAACATACTGTCCTGTTTTTTCCAACATTTGGAAAGCTTCTTTCCCTACTTCGTTGAATTTTGGAAGTTCTTCAACGATTACATTGTCCGGATACTCGCTTTTGTATTGGGAATCATCAGACACATATTGTCCGAAATGCCAAAACTCTTTCAAGTCTCCTTTTTTGAAGCCTTTTGCAGTCTCCTTACCGAATCCTACATAGCCTCTTTGTCCGCCAATCCCCGGAATCTCATACTTCTGTTTTGTTTCCGTTGGCAATTCAAAAAAGTTTCTTACCTCTCCATACAGTTCATCCACCAATTTGTCATCAAGAAAATGGCCTTTTAAGGCTACAAAACCAATTTCTTCATAAGCTTTTCCGATTTCATTTACAAATTTCTGTTTGCGTTCCGGGTCACCCGAAAGGAAATCACGCAGGTCTACACTAGGTATTTTATCCATTTTTAGAAATTTACGAACTGCTAAATTACAGATTTTTAAATTAAAAATTATTTCGTGTTACGCATTTATCAGTTAAATTTGTATTATGAAAAAATATTCTTCCAAAAGAAGTATTCAGATACTTGCACACCTTCTTCAGCAATACGGAATTTCAGATATCATTGTTTCCCCGGGATCCAGAAATGCACCTTTGGCGATTCATTTTTCAGAGATCGACAGTTTCAACTGTTACAGTATTGTGGACGAAAGGAGTGCGGCTTTTGTAGGAATGGGAATGGCGATGAGCGAGAAAAAACCTGTTGCAGTTACCTGTACAAGTGGTTCAGCCTCCGTAAATTATTATCCTGCGATCACGGAAGCTTTTTATTCCAATATTCCGCTTTTGGTATTAACTGCTGACAGACCAACGGATTATGTGGATATTTTCGACGGACAGACGATCCGTCAGAATAATCTTTTTCATCAGCATTCTTACGGAGATTTTCAGCTTTTGGAAGACGGAAAGGAAAATGCGGAAGATATTAATTTTGATATTATTAAAAAAGCGATTGAACTTTGTATTGAAAAACAAGGTCCGGTTCACATCAATATTCCTCTGGAAGAACCTTTGTATGAACTGATTTCAGAATTGCCGACTTTCCCGACGGTTGAAAAAACAATCAAGCAGAAAGAATACGAAATTCCTTCCAATCTTGTGGCAGACTGGAATACCTCACAGAGAATCATGATTCTTGTGGGAACCAAAGATCACAGTCCTGAATTGGAAAATCAGTTAACGCAATTGGTTAAAAATCATACGGTTGTTGTGTTGAGTGAAGCAAATTCAAATTTATACCACGAAAAATTTTTCAGACATATAGACCGATACGTTTTCAATTTTACGGAAGAAGACTTTAAAATGTATGCTCCGGATTTGCTGATCACAGTGGGGCAAAACGTTGTTTCCAAAAAAGTGAAACAGTTTTTAAGAAAAGCCAAACCAAAACAGCACTGGCATTTAGATCCTGTATGGCAGCCGGATACGTATTTTGCCCTGACCGAAAAGATCGAGGTAAAACCTGAAGTTTTCTTTTCTAAATTATTAAAATTTGTCAATCTCGAACCTAAGCCTTATTTCAATCTATGGGATGTTTTAAGAGATAAAAAGGATGCAAAACATGAGAAGTTCATAAGTTCTGTGGATTTTTCAGATTTTTATTTTTTCAATAAAACAGCACAGATTGTTCCTGAAAATTATAATATTCATTTCAGCAACAGTTCGGCGATACGATATGCGCAGCTTTTCGATTATGGTAAAAGAAGAATTTACTGCAACAGAGGAACGAGCGGAATCGATGGCTCAACTTCTACAGCAATGGGATTTGCAATCAAAAATTCTAATCCTACCTTATTGATTACCGGAGATTTAAGTTTTTTCTATGACATTAACGGACTTTGGAATCAGTACATTCCGCCGTTTGTAAGAATTATGATTTTTAATAACGGCGAAGGAAATATTTTCAAAATTATACCGGGACCGGGAAATGCCAATCCGAATACTCTGGACGAATTTATCGCCACAAAACATCATAAAAATGCGGAATATTTAGCCAAACATTTCGGATTCTCTTACACAAAAGTAGATGAAGAGGTAACTTTAGACCGTGTTCTTGAAAATTTCTTTAAACCGGATGTTCAGCCTAAAATATTGGAAATCAATACGCAGGCTCTGCATAATGCAGATATACAAAAGTCTTATTTTAACTTCCTGAAAGAAAATTAAAGATCTAAATATTCTTCATTTCCCGGCAGGTTGATAATTCTGTCCAAAGGATAGATGAAGTTTTCGTCAAAATCATTCATCGCATTAATGATTTGGAAATGAGAGAATTGCTTTATATTCTGTAAAGTGATCTCGGTTTCTTTTACTTTTTTATGTTTTAAAAGATTTTGTCTCTGTACCCCGTTCAAAAGATAAGTTGAAGGTGTAAACCAGTCTTTGCCCTTCAGAAATAAAAGGTTGGAGTATGAAGTGTCGGTAATGTGATTGTTTTTAACGATAATAATCTCTTCCGCTTTGGATTTCATCTTCATTTTTTCCAGTTCTTTCCGGTCTTCAAACTTAAAAGAGTAATCATAGCTGTTGTTTTCCACCAGCTGGAAATCATCAATTTCAGGAATTGCATAAGGAATCATCTGGGTACGGATCTTTTTATCAAGATCATACACAAGTCTCAGCTTGAAAAGACCGTCTTCATCATGATCCAGATGTTTGTACACCTTCGCAAGATCTATTGTGCCTTCTTTCCCGAAATGGGCGAAAGTCCGGTCTACACGCTTCTGATGAAATTCAAGCAAATAAATTTCCTGATCTTCTACTTTAATGCTTTCAATGAATTGGGACATAGATTTTGTTTTTCATTTCCTGATATTCGTCTTCTAACCTGCTCATGTGTGTAATTCCGCCCCCGCTTTTAAAGAAAAGCTCTTCTCCTTCTTTTTCAATAAAACGGATCATTACACAACTGTCGACATTTTTTCCATCAAACCAACCACAAACTCCTGTATAATATCCTCTTTCATAACCTTCTGCATCCAGAATAATTTCCAGTGTTTTAGGTTTTGGAGCTCCCAAAATAGAACCTGCAGGAAGCAGTTTTTTCATAATGCTTCCCAGTTTTCCATTAAATTCAGGTTTGATGTTTCCTGAAATTTCGGAACTCATTGCATACAAATCTTTTTGTTTTGTTTTGATGAAATCGATGTATTGAAATTTGTCAACCTTCACATCGTCTGCTACCATGCTCAGATCGTTTCGGAGCAAATCTACCACTGTGTAATGTTCGGCTTTCTCTTTTTTATCATTTTTAAGAATTTCTGCCGCATTATCCAGAGAAGCATCAATAGTGCCTTTCATGGGATAGGTAAAAATTTTTCCGTCGTTGATCTTTACAAAAGTTTCAGGAGAAAAAAATACGAAAAAATCTTTATAAAAAACTTTATATTTCGCGGAAGAATGATAAAATATTTCTTTTAGTGTTAAATTCGTCTCAATTTTAGTTTTTCGGGTATAATTTACCAGATAAGAATTTCCAAAGCGAATATTTTTCTGAACTTTATCGAATCCTGTTTTAAAGCTTTCCAAAGTTTCAGGATAAGAAATCCATTCTACTTTTTTGTTTAAATGAGGCTTTGTTTGTACGTTTGAAAAGTTTTGAAAATCAATTAATAAGCCTGAATTTTCAATTTCATCTTCTTTAAAGATTTCAACATTCTCCGTAAGAAAATCAATGATAAAAAAGTAGGGAACTTTCTGTAGTGAAAGTTCATCCATTTCAATAAATTTTTGATGATTCGCCGAAAACATTCCGCAAAAGTAATTATTGATGTTTACTTTTGCACAAAATTTTTTTAATGGAAAACAAATATCCGCAGAAACCGGGATTAGATTTTATATTGAAGCAGGCATTTTTCTACTGGAATAAAACACTGATTTTTCAGCTGATGTTTTCGGTGCTTTACTTTGCCATATTTTTTACTTCAATGTTTTTCTTTGCAGAAAAATTCGGAGTTCTGGATCAGCAGCAGGAACTTCTGGAAGCCTATAAAAACGGAATGGATGCTTATTTAGCAAAAGCTGCGGAACTTGGGCAAACAGATAATTCTCGATATTTCAGCTATGCTTTACTGGGGACACTGGTTTTTCTTTATCCTTTAAATCTCGGATTTTTTCAGATTTTCAGAAAGATTGATTTAAAAGAGAAAATTGAGATCGGAGATTTGCTGGCAGGTTATAACGGCACAAATTTCTTCAGATATATTTCTTACGGTCTTTTTTGGTTTTTGATTTATGCCATGATTTTCAATACCTTAATTTTGCCTGTAATCTGGGTTTGTATTACAATATTTGTAGCTCCTATGATGTTTTTTATGAACCGAACCATCTTCGAATCGATTTCTTTGAATTTGAAAGCATTGAAGATGTATTTTCTGGAAATATTTGTCTGTGTGATGGTTGCGGTAATTTTTAAATACATTGGATTTACTTTATTCTTTATAGGAGGTTTATTCACTTTTCCGTTCTGGAATGCAATGATTTATTCACTTTATAAAACCATTTTCTCCGAAAAAGAATAAAATTGACGTGTTTTTAATGTATTTCTGCTAAAAAAATATTAATTTGGTAGTAATAACATTAAAAAATTACACCATGTCAGAATTTAATGAATTTGACCAGCAGGGTTCTGTTCCGGAAAAAAGTACAGGGTCCATTATTTCTCATGCTTTCGAAATGTATAAAGGTATTTTCCTGTATGCAGTAATTGCAATGATTATTTACAGTATTTTAGGTGCCATTATTCAGTCTGTTTCCGGGGTGAATTCAGCGGCAATGTTCGAAGATATGCGGGATTCCGGCGATTATTCAAGTTTTAGCGCATTCAGTGCACCGGGAATGCCTTTGTATTTAACGTTGTCCGGAGTTTTAGGGCTTCTGCTTTCTCCTCTATATGTGGGATTAATTTACATGACGAATAAATACAATACGAAAAATCCTATCGAGTTTTCTGATCTTTTTATTGGATATAAACAAAATTTTGTAAATATCCTGATTTACGCATTACTGGCAGGGGTCATTTCTACCGTTGCTCTTTCTCTTTGTGTATTCCCGATTATTTTTGTCTATCCTTTTCTGATGCTGGGTTACCCGATTTTATTATTTGAAAATGCATCTGCAACGGATGCTTTGGGAAAGTCATTTAATATCGTAAAAGAAAATTACGGAGTTTTCCTTGGCGCAACATTTGTAGGTTTCCTTTTATCAATGGCGGGAATAGTGCTTTGCTTTATTGGAATTATTGTAACGGCACCATTCATTTTTGCAGTCATGTATTCTCTGTACTGCGCTCATTTAGGAAAACCAAGACAAATAATAAACAAATAATGAATAAAAATGAACAAATCAGCAGCGTTAAAATAAAGCAGGTATTTCTTCTTGCTATCATTTTGGTTCTTACAGGTTTAATCTGTTATAATCTTGCGCTGTTTATCCCTTCTGTTCTGGGGGCAATTACCATCTATGTGGTTTGCAGGAAGTATAACTTTTATCTGCAGGAGGAGAAAAACTGGAAACCGTGGCTTGCGTCATTAACACTGATGTTTGCCAGTTTAGTCATTCTTATTCTTCCCATTTATTTTATTGGAGATCTTTTAATTGAGAAATTAGGAAATGCGCAGGCTTACATGGATAAGTTTAACGTATTTCTTGAAAAAATTCATACTTATATTTTCGATAAAGTAGGGTTCGATATTTTAAGCAAAGAAAATATGGACAAGCTGAAAAGCAACGTAGGGCAGTTTTCTACAAAAGCTCTCAGCGGAACTGTAAATACATTAACCGTAGTTATGTCGATGTATTTTATTCTCTATTTTATGTTGGCAAAGCCGCGTTTTTTTGAAAGAATTCTGTCGTCTTCCGCTCCTTTGAAAAGAGCCAATGTATCTATGATCGGCGAAAAGATGAGAAAGCTTATCATGGCCAATGCCATCGGAATTCCCGTGGTTGCTATCGGACAGGGTATTGTTGCACTGGTAGGATATTTTATTTTTGATGCGCCAAGCCCGGTTTTACTTTTTGCATTAACGGCAGCTGCTTCGATGGTTCCTGTGGTGGGTGCAGCAATTGTGTATATTCCGGTCTGTATTTATATGATTGCAGAGGGAAATACGGGAACAGGACTGGGATTGGCTGCTTACTGTCTTATTGTTGTAGGATTAACCGATAATGTGCTTCGTTTTACGCTTCTGAAGAAGTTAGAAGATATCCATCCTTTAAACACTGTTTTCGGGATTATTATGGGAATGAATTTATTTGGATTCATGGGATTGGTTTTCGGTCCGATTTTAATTTCGTTAACTTTGCTTTTGATTCAGGTATACAGAAATGAGTTTTCGGATGACGATACTCCTGAACTTGAACTTCCCAACAAAAATGAAGAACTGGAAGGTAAAATAGATTTAATGATATAACATGGAGAACGGAATAAACCCTGAAATACTACAGGAAATCTGCGTTGTTAAAATGCCTTTCGGAAAATACGAAGGAACCATTCTCGCGGATCTTCCGATAAGCTATCTGGAATGGTTCGCCAGAACAGGAATGCCCAAAGGAAAATTAGGAATGCAGTTAGCAACGATTTACGAAATAAAACTGAATGGTTTAATGGATTTGCTGATTCCAATTCGGGGAGGAGTAGTGAATTTTCAAAAGCCTAAAACAAAGACGTATAAATTTTAGCATAATGTTTCGGCGGCATCGAAGATGCCGCCGAAACATTTTTTATCTTAAATAAATCAAAAATTATTTAGGCTCCCAAAGCTCAACCTTATTTCCTTCAAGATCAAGAATATGTACAAACTTTCCGAAATCATAAACCGCAATCTCGTCTAAAATTTCAACATTTTCTTTTTTCAGTTCTTCAACTAAAGCTTCAAGATTATCAACAGTATAATTAATCATAAAGTCCCTTGTGGAAGGCTCAAAATACTTAGTGGTTTCAGGAGAAGGACTCCATGTTAAAGAACCTTTTGGATTGGATTCCGCAGCCTCTTTCCATTCGAAAGTTGCGCCGTATTCATTAACATCAATTCCAAGATGAGTTGTATACCATTCTTTTAAAGCTTTCGGATCTTTACACTTGAAGAATATTCCGCCGATTCCTGTTACTCTTTTCATTTTATAGCTGGTTGGTTTTTAAATATATTTCAGGTTTCGGCGGTCGCGGC
>NZ_JBBCQL010000086.1:0-16534 GCF_037149975.1 Chryseobacterium sp. VD8
AGACTTCAGCAATGGAGTCTTTTTTCTTTTTCAATATTAACTATTCAATACAATAAAAAATAATTTTGTCAGTTATAAGATTTCATTATTTTTGCTAAATTTTAATAACCATGATGAAAATACTTTGTATTGGAGCGCTTTCGATGGCTTCTTTTTACTACTCACAAAACTTTCCGGTTTCTGCTATTCCTGAGAATCTGAAGAAAAACGCAAGCGTTGTTATCAGAAAAGAAAATGACATTGTCCAAATTAATAAGATAGATGATATTACTTACAAAAGATCTTCTGTAATTACGGTATTAAATAAAGATGCTATTCCTTATGCTATACCTAGAATTTCTTATCAAAAAGGAGATAATATTTCAGAGGTTAAGGTTATAGTTTATGATGAGAAAGGTAATAAACTAAAAAGTTATTCTAAAAGTGATTTTACAGATATTGCAGCGAATCCTCAAGGAAGCTTTTATTCAGACAGCAGAATGTTAATTCTTCCTTTTACAGCATCCAGTTTTCCTTACACGGTAGAATTTAGCTATGAACTGAATGATGAAAATACTGTTTTTATTCCAGATTTTGTACCATTTTATGATTATAACATTTCCTTAGAAGAAAGTACATTTAACATAATTAATAAATCAGGAATTAATCTTCGTTCTAAGGTCTATGAATCTCCTTTTAATTATACATCTGTAGATATTAAATCAAATGGAGAAAATAAACTGTATACTTATAAGAATGTTCCGGCTATAGACAATGGACAATTGGTTCCAAGTCCTCCAAAACTTCTTCCGAAAGTTAGTTTTTCTCTGGACAAATTCAATCTTGAAGGAAAACAGGGAAGTATTACATCCTGGAAAGATTTCGGAACGTGGTATTACCAAAATTTATTAACTCCTGTCTCTGTTTCTACACCTGAGATTAAGGCAGAAATAACTTCTTTAAATTTATCCGGAACGACCGAAGAAAGAGTAAAGAAGATCTATCAGTATATGCAAAATAAAACCAGATATATTTTTGTTGCTTTGGGGATTGGAGGTTGGCAGCCCATGCTACCTGATGAAGTTCAGAAAAAAGGATATGGAGATTGTAAAGGGCTTACCAATTACATGAGAACGCTTTTGGATGAAGCGGGAATAAAATCGTATTATTCTATCATAAATTCAAACCCTTCATCTATAAGTTTTGATAAAGATTTTCCAAAAATGGCGGGAAATCATGTGATACTTACAATTCCTACAGAAAAAGGCAATATCTGGCTGGAAAATACTTCACAACAGACGGCATTCAACCATCTAAGTTTTAGTACTACAGACAGAAATGTTCTTATGGTAAAGCCTGACGGAATTGATATTGTGCAGACTCCCAGTCTGTCGGCTGAACAAAATAAAGAAAAGCAGACGCTTTATGTTCAAATAAATTCAGACAAATCTATTAGTGGGAAAGGTAAGTTCTCGTATTCAGGAGCTCAGTATGATTTTAATCTAATGTATTTATTAATTCCTGAGAAAGACAAGACCGAATTCTTGAAAAAGACTTATTCTACATTAGATCTTGAAAATGTTGAAATAAAAAACTTTAATAATGATAAAAATGATGCAATTATAAATTTTGATTTAAACTTTAAAGCATTAAACTATTCAAAATTAGTTGGAAGCAGTTACATTTTTAGGGCAGTTCCTATCTATAAGGAAGCAGTATATCAAGAAGATCCTGAGAGACAATTACCATTTGAGAGTAGATTAGCTTATCAGGATGATGCAGAAATCATTTATGAATTACCTCAAGACTACTTTATAGAAGAACTTCCTCAAAATACAAACCTTACTTCAGAATTTGGTTCATACAAAATAACTTTTGAAAAAGAATCAAATAAACTTATTGTAAAACGTACAATTAATATCAAAAAAGGTCTTTATTCAAAAGAAAAATTTACTGATTATACAAGTTTTCGTAAGAAAATTTTAAACTCAGATAATTCTAAAATTTTAATTTCTAAAAAAAACTAAAACCATTTTAATGAAAATAATTAAAAAATTAAATCTGTTTTATATTTTTATTACAGCTATTTGCTTTGCCCAGGAACATAAATTTCTTAATTATCCTAAATTTGACGAGGCAGACTTAAAAAAAACACAATCAGCTATAGAAAAAGACGCTCCTGCGGAGATTTTATTTAATAGTGTCAGATATGATATTAAAGGAGGTAAGGCAGAAAAAACTTTCTATTCGAAAATAAAAATTTATGACAAGAAAAGGGCTGAAAATTGGCTGAACATTGAGATTCCTGTAATTAATGACGAAACTTTATCTGATTTTGAGCTTAACATTTATAATTATCAAGATAACAGGGTAGAAAAGAAAACGCTCAATAAAAAAGATCAATTAAAAGAAACATTAGTTAAAGGTGTGAAATATTTTAAATTAGCCATTCCAAACGTTAACGATGGATCGGTTATAATGTATTCGTACAAAATGAATACAGGAATATTTAATTTGACCTATTACTTACAATATGATATACCTGTTGTTTATCAGGAATATAACCTGGAATCTCCAGAGACAATAACTTATTTTTTCAATACTGCGGGTAATCTCATTAAGCCTCAGCATTATGTTACAACCTCAGAAGATCGTTTAAGAATTGGCTATAATATTTATCGTCTAGGCTATGAAAACATGAAATCTATTCAAAAAGAAAATTTCGTTAAAAATGTAGATAGATACAGATCGCGCATCAAGCCAGAGCTTACAAGATATGCTATAGGATATATGATTTATGAAACAGCAGAAAGTTGGAATAAAGTTGCGGAAAGACTTAATCAAAATGAACATTTTGGAGGTTTCCTAAAAAGTGATATAAGAGATAATATTCCAGAAAATATAAGAACATATTATGATTCTAAAGAAAGAGCAAATAAAATATTTGATTTCATAAAAAATAATTTTAAATGGAATAAGGAATCAGGTATAATTCCAAGTCAAAGTTTAAAGCAAATAATAAAAACTAAATCAGGAAATGCTGCTGATATAAATTTATTATTGATTTCAGCACTTAGGAGTGCTGGTTTAGAAGCCAATCCTCTTTTAATTTCTACTATAGATAATGGAATTTTAAATATTGTCTCCCCAAACATTAATAATTTAGATTTTGTAATAGCTGCGGTGAAAATAGATAAACAGTTTTATCTATTTGATGCAACATCATTTAATTCTAAAGTAAATATGTTACCTGAAAGAGACTGGAATGATTTTGGAATTTTGATTGAAAAAGATAAAGGTACAGATTTATACTTTTCAAATAAAAGTATCAGTAAAAAAGAATTGGTAATAAAAGCTGATATAGATTTACAAAATTCTGACATTAAAGGTACTTTAACGAAAAAAGAAAGTGGTCTGTACGCTATTGAAGCTTATGATAGTTTTGATGATAATAATGATAAATACAATCAGGCTTTTAAAACTGATTATAGAGTTAATTTAAAAGATATTGAATCAAAGTTATTATCAAATGGAGATTTCGAATCCAAAATGAATTTTTCAAGCGCTAACTTAATGGATATTGTCGGAAGCAAAATTATTTTAAATCCATTATTATTTTTAAATATAGGTAATGAAAATTTCGATCAGAAAGAAGAAAGAAAAAATCAGATAGATTTTACTTCTGCATTTACCCAAGAAAAAAAAGTTGAAATAAATATTCCCGATGGATACAAAGTTGCAGATCTTCCAAAGCCTAAGAAAATTTCAACAGATGATAAGGAAATATCATTTAGTTACAATATTGAAGTGGCAAATAATAAGCTTACAGTGATTTCTAAAGTAGATGTTGCAAGTCAAAATTACCCTAAAGAATATTATCCGTTTTTCAAGCAGATATGGAAAATAATTAATGAAAGCGAGAATCAGGTTATAAGTTTAATTAAAAACTAAATAAACAAGCTAAAAAAACAAAAGAAAGACTTCAGCAATGGAGTCTTTTTTTTTCATTATAAAGTCTTTAATGCAATAAAAAATAATTTTGTCAGTTATAAGATTTCATTATTTTTGCTAAATTTAAATAACCATGATGAAAATACTTTGTATTGGAGCGCTTTCGATGGCTTCTTTTTACTACTCACAAAACTTTCCGGTTTCAGCTATTCCTGAAAATCTGAAGAAAAATGCAGATGCGGTGATCAGGAAAGATCTTACAACCATTCAGATCAATAAAATTGATGATATAAAATATCAGTATTATACGGTTACTACAGTTTTGAACAAAGATGGTGACTCTGATGCACAGATTTATATCCCTTATGAAAAAGGCAATAGTATTTCAGATATCAAGGTAAATATTTACGATGAATCCGGAAAGAAGATCAAGTCATTTTCCAAGTCAGATTTTGGAGATTTTGCCAATAACAATCAGGGAACTTTCTATTCGGATAACCGAGTGATGGCTATGTCATATACTCCGACTCAATATCCTTACACCGTTGAATTTTCTTATCAGATAGGTGATGAAAATACAGTTTTCCTGCCGGATTTTATTCCTTTCAGATCAACCAATATCTCACTGGAAGAAGCTCAGATGAAGATCATCAATAAATCCGGTATTGAACTTAAAACAAAAACGTATCCTTCGGCTTATAACTATGCTTCAGTTATAGAAAGCGATAATGCGGGAGAAAAAATATACTCTTATAAAAATGTTCCGGCTATTGATGATGTTTTTTTGCTTCCCCAGCCGATAAAAATTTTGCCAAAAGTAAGTTTTGCATTAACGAAATTCAATCTTGAAGGAAAGCAGGGGAGTATAAACAACTGGGGTGAGTTCGGATCTTGGTATTACAACAGCATTTTACAACCGGTTTCTTTATCAACACCTGCAATCAAAGCGGAAGTTGCAGCATTAAATTTACAGGGAACAACCGAAGAAAAAGTAAGAAAACTGTATCAGTATATGCAGAGTAAGACAAGGTATATTTTCGTAGCGTTGGGAATCGGCGGTTGGCAGCCGATGCTTCCGGATGAGGTTCAGAAAAAAGGATATGGTGACTGCAAGGGATTAACAAATTATATGAAAACTTTACTGGATGAAGCAGGAATTCCGTCTTATTATTCGGTGATCAATTCTGGTTCTTCTCCGGTTTCGTTTGATAAAGATTTTCCTAAAATGGGAGGAAACCATGTTATTCTGATGGTTCCTGCTGAAAAAGGAAATATCTGGCTGGAAAACACATCTCAGCAAATAGCTTTTAATCATTTAAGTTACGGAACCACAGAAAGAAATGTACTTTCCATCAGAAAAAACGGAATTGAATTAATCGATACTCCGGTTTATACAGCAGACCAGAGCAAAGAAAAACAGCTTTTAAAAATAAAGCTTAATGAAGACAACAGTATTTCCGGGGAAGGTAATTTTGCGTATACAGGAATTCAGTATGATAACAATCTCGTTCTTGCAGCGATGTCACCAAAAGAAAGAAATGAAGCCATAAAAAATCTGTTGGATGTCCTTCATTTTGAAAAGATTGAAATGAAAAATTTCCTGAACGATAAAGACAATGCTGTTGCAAAGTTTGATCTTGATTTTAAAGCGAATAATTATTCTAAAAACGCCGGAAGCAGTATGATTTTCAGAGCAGTACCTATTTATTCAAACAATGTTTACAAAACAGACGAAAACAGGGAATTGCCTTTTGAATTAAGACAATCTTTTCAGGATGAATATGAAATAAGTTTTGCCCTTCCTAAGAATTATAAAATTGAGGAACTTCCTGAGAATGTTACGCTAAACTCAGAATTCGGAACCTACAAATTAAGCTTTGTAAAAAATGGTGAAGAACTGAAAGTCAGCCGAATTATCAGAATCAATAAAGGACTTTATCCGAAAGAAAAATATAACGATTACGTTAATTTCCGAAAAAAAACCATTAACATCGACAACTCAAAAATTTTAATTTCTAAAATTTAACATGAAAAAAATATTTCTAGTGGCTTTCTGCTCAATGAATTTGATATTTATTGAGGCACAAAAGCATGAATTTCTTAATTATCCTAAATTTAATGATGCAGATCTTACAAAACAGAAATCTGCTTTGGACGAAAATGCACCTGCCGAAATTTTATTCAAGTCTCTGCATTTCAGTATTGACAATAATACAGGAGATCTGGTGAAAAAAGCATTTTACAGAGTTAAAATTTATGATAAAGACAAGGCGGAAGACTGGTTGAACCTTGAAATTCCGTTATATCAGAGTGGCAGCAATCAGGAAACCATTTCGAAGGTTAAAGCTTTCACATACAACCTGGAAAATGGTACTTCTGTGGCCACAAAAGTAGATAAAAGTTCGAAATTTAAGAGTAAGGAAAGCAAATATGTTTCCATTACAAAATTTGCATTTCCGAATGTGAAAAACGGCTCCATCATAGAATATCAGTATGAGGTTACTTCTCCGTTTCTTTACGTAGTTCCGGAAATTACGATTGAAACAGACACCCCTTCTTTATATACGGAATATGTTTTAGACAGTCCATCAAATATTTCTTACAACTTAAATTACACGGGTTTTTTGACCCCGAAATACAGAGAAGTGGAAGAAAGATTGATGTACGGAATGAATTACAGAACATACCGGTTCGGATTTGAAAACGTAAAAGGATTTAAAACCGAGAAGTTTGTAAACAATGACAGAAATTACAGAACAAAAATAGGCGCAGAGCTTCATTCAACAAATTTTAAGGAACTTAAATTGTATTCTTCATCCTGGGAACAGATCAAAGACAGATTATACGATAATGAAGATTTCGGAAGCGAATTAAAGAAGACAAGACTGGCAAAAGACAATATGCCGGCAAATATTTCGGGAATATCAGATGAGATTGAAAAAGCAAATGCAATATTCAATTATGTTAAAAATACCTTTATATGGAATAAAGACAGAGGACTTTATGTAGAAGACGGAATCAAGAAAATGCTCGAAACAAAGACAGGAAATGCGGCAGAAATCAACCTTTTTCTGGTCATGATGCTTCGTGAAGCCGGAATTAAAGCAGATCCGCTTACCATTTCCACAGTGAGTAACGGTCTTATCAATATCGCTTCACCTAATGTTTCCAATATGAATTTTGTAATTGCTGCCGTTCAGACAAAAGATGGTTTTCATTTGTATGATGCCACTTCAAAGCAGTCTTCAATCGATCAGTTGCCACCAAGAGACTGGAATCAGTTCGGAATTTTGATGAATAAAGATAAAGTTCAGCAGTTATCAATGATCAATGCAAAAACAAGTTTCACTTATCTTACCGCAGAGGCAAAAATTAATGCAGACGGAAGTATTTCCGGAACCTATTCTGATAAAGATACCGGAACCTATGCCATTTTTGCGAAAGAAAACTACGACGACAATGCAGATAAGTACAAAAAACAGTATAAAGATAATTTTTCTATAGATTTCACCAATATCGATTCTAAAGTACTTGAGAACGGGGATTTTGAAAGCACCATGAAATTTTCTTCCGAGAATTTGATTGACAGGATCGGAAAGAAAATGATTATCAATCCGATGTTGTTTTTAAATAAAAACTCAAACGAATTCGATCAGACCGAAGAAAGAAAATACCTTATCGATTTCACTTCGCCATTCACCAGAATTAAAAAAGTGGTTTTGGAAATTCCGGAAGGATATCTGGTTGAAGAGATGCCGAAAAACAAAAAAATTGTAACGGACGACAAAGAAATCGAATACAGTTATATTGCTGAACAAAAAGGAAATAAGATTGAGGTAATTTCTACCACCAAAGTTAAGAGTCCCACTTATGAGAAAGAATATTACCCTGCTTTTAAGCAGATTTGGGGAGTGGCTTCCAAACAGGAAAATCAGGTAATCAGTCTTGTAAAGAAACAGTAATTAAAATTTTTTTTTCAAAATAATCTTAAACCATTCATCTTTTGAATGGTTTTTGCATTGCAGAAGGAAATCAGAATTATGAAAAATACGATTGCTGTTTTAGCACTTTCTGCTTTCTTTATTTTTTCAGCCTGTAAAAAGGCGGAAAACAATAATTTGAATGAAACAGAAACTGCAGCACCTGAAAAGTTTACTGTAGATTCCGTGAAAATTAGCGATTCGACTAAATTAAGCGATTCTTTAACCATTAAATATTCGTCCACCAAATTATTGTTCCCGACGATTAAGGATAAACCCTTATTAGACAGTATTTATTTTACAGAAAAGAATATTGGAGATTTTTCCAGAGAAGGATTACAGAATTACCTGCAGAAAAGCAAAAATATCTATTTCAACAGACTCAGAAAAGATTCAAAAGAGTGGATTTCAGATATCTCGTTCTCTCAGGAATGGTATTCGGATACAGCAATGAAAGTAAAATCCAATACCAAAGATTATCTGCAGATAGAATACTTTTGGGCTTCATATGAAGGCGGAGCGCACGATAATTATGGTTATTCCGAAAGAGTTTTTGATCTTCAAAACAATAAAAAATTAGAATTAAAAGACATCACTTCCATGCCAAAAGAAAAACTGGAAGCCCTTTTAATGAAAAACATCAACAGAACCAATAGAGGAACCACTGACGAGAAAGGAGAAGTTAATAACTCCGAAATGCTTCTGGTAGATAAAATTCCGGCAACAGAGAACTTCTATTTTGACGACAAAAACCTATATTTCCATTACAGTCCGTACGAAATTACAGCTTTTGCAGCAGGAGACATCACCATCCCGATTTCGTGGTCAGAACTTAAAGGAACTCTTACTCCCGAATTTATAAAAAGAATGAAAATTAAATAACAATCATGCTTCCAGATCGGGAGCATTTTTTATTTTTGCACTAATGGAAAAAGTCGCTTTCATCATCAATCCTTTTTCGGCAAAAAAAAATTATCAGCCGTTTCTCAACGAACTGAAAGCAAAGGTGAAAGATCCTTTGTATTACATCTCCGAATCCATTCCCGGAACCGATCAGTTTATTCAGGATCATTTTAATGACGTTGATATTTTTGTAGCCATCGGAGGCGACGGAACCATTTCTACCGTAGCCAGAAACCTCATTGATACAGAAAAAATTCTTGCGATTTTTCCGGCAGGGTCAGGAAACGGGTTTTCCAACGAAACCCAGTTCAGCAAAAATCTGGACGAACTTCTGGAAAAGATCAGAACAGGAAATTCCAGAAAAATTGATACGTTCACAGTAAACGACAGACTTTCCATCAATGTTTCCGGAACCGGCTTCGATGGTAAAGTCGTAAAGGAATTTGAAAAAACCACAAGAGGATTTAAAAACTACATCAAAGTTTCCTTTAAAACCTTTTTCAGCTACAAGCCAATCAAACTTAAGTTTTTTGACGAAAAATACAAGCAGTACAACGGGAAATATTTAATGGTGAACATCGCCAACACACGACAGTTTGGAAACAATGCCTACATCGCACCTCATGCAAGTAAAAGTGATGGTTTGGTAGATATGGTTCTCGTCAAAAAATTCCCTTTCTTCTATTCCATGCTTTTTGCGTTCAGAATGTTTACCAAAAAACTGAAACAGGACGATTACGTTACCTATTTGCCTGTTTCCGAAATAGAATTTAAAGTGAATACCAAAAACTGGCATCTCGACGGAGAATTCAACAAAATAAAATCCCCGGTTCATGTAAAAGTTCAGCCTTCGAGCTTAAGAATTTTAATCTAAAAACGGTCATTCCGGTAAAAAAGAAATTGTTATCTATTTAATTTTAGGAGCTGTTTCGCGCTTTCGCTACTCGCTTTTTTTGGATTCGGCGGCTGCGAAGCAGCCGCCGAATCCAAAAAAGAGCTCAGACACGCCGCTCAATCGCGGCTAAAATGAAAGTCATTATAAAACTAAATATGTTTCAGATTAAACAATGTCAGGCTAAACCTCCAGTTTTTTTTCCACTTCATTCGGATGATCCAGACAATAGTGCAGTTGCTCTTTATCCAGTTGCTTTTCCCAGTTGGCAACGACTACCGTTGCAACAGAATTTCCGATTACGTTGGTTAAAGCACGGCATTCACTCATAAACTTATCGATTCCTAAAATCAGCGTCATTCCGGCAATCGGAATTTCAGGAACAACCGCTAATGTTGCCGCTAAAGTCACAAATCCCGCTCCCGTAACTCCGGCTGCACCTTTAGAACTCAGCATGGCAACCAAAAGAAGAATAATCTGTTTCTCAATCGGCAGATGAATATTCAGAGCCTGAGCAATAAAAAGTGAAGCCAGCGTCATATAAATATTGGTTCCGTCAAGATTAAAAGAATATCCCGTAGGAACCACCAAACCCACAATCGCTCTTGAGCATCCTGCCTTTTCAAGCTTTTCCATTATTCCGGGAAGTGCAGATTCTGAAGAACTCGTTCCTAAGACCAGTAAAAGTTCCTCTTTGAGATAATAGATCAGTTTAAAAATATTAAAACCGTTGTACCTTGCTACTGCTCCCAAAACCAAAACCACAAATAATGCAGAAGTTATATAAAAGGTTCCCACCAAAAAAATCAGATTCAAAACCGAATGAAGTCCATATTTTCCGATGGTAAAAGCCATTGCTCCAAAAGCTCCGATCGGCGCCAGTTTCATCAGCATATGCACAATTTTGAAAACGGGAGTGGAAAGATCCTGTAAAAAATCCGTTACTTTCTGGCTCTTTTCTTTCGTTAAAACCAAAGCTACTCCCATTAAAATAGCAACAAGAAGAACCTGCAGAATATTATCTCCAACCAACGGACTGAACAGCGTTTCCGGAATAATATTCATGATGAAACCCGTCAAGGTCGTTTCATGAGCTTTTTGCTGATACTGAGAAACATCGCCCGAAAGGGTAGAAGGATCAATATTAAGACCATGACCCGGCTGTAAGATATTTCCTACCACCAAACCGATAACCAATGCCAATGTTGAAAACGTAAGGAAATAGATCATCGCTTTAACCGCAATTCTGCCTACTTTCTTCAGGTCAGTCATGTGTGCAATTCCCAAGGTAAGAGTAATGAAAATCACCGGAGCAATAATCATTTTCACGAGTTTGATGAATCCGTCACCCAAAGGTTTCATCTTTTCACCAAGTTCCGGATAAAATCTTCCTAAAAGAATTCCTGCAACAATCGCAATAATAACCTGAAAATAAAGCTGGTGGTAAATCTTTTTTGCTTTCACAAGAATATGGATTTTAAAAACCGAAAATTAGTGAAATTTGCTTTAAATAATGACAAATGTCATGAATAGTTTCGGCTCGGGCGAAGCCCGAGCCGAAACCAAATTATTTTAAATCGTTCTCTAATTTTTGATAAAGAAAAATCTTAAACATATGTCTTAAAAATCCAGATTATTCCACTCTTGCCATTCTGATAAATGAAAATGCATGATAATCAATTAATTAACATGTTTTTGAGTCAGTTTTTTAAAATTAACTACAAAAACGTAAATTATTCCACTGCAACAGAATCGTCACCACGACCATCCGCAACCGCATGAATATTTCCGTTGTCATCAATCAGAATCATTTCTGTTCTTCCGATCTGGTTCCATTTTTCAGATTTGTATCCTAATTTTTCCAGATCTTTAATCGTGGTTTCAGGAAAATTCTTTTCAAAAGCAACCGTTTCAGGAAGCCACTGATGATGAAATTTCGGAGCATTTACAGAAATATTTGCATTCTGCTTAAAATCAATAACATCAACGATAGCCTGATAAACAGAGGTCGGAATAGTAGTTCCTCCCGGAGTTCCCACTACCATATAAGGTTTTCCGTTTTTCAGAACAATGGTTGGTGTCATCGAAGAAAGCATCCTTTTATTTGGCTGAATGGAATTGGCTTCTCCTCCCACTGCTCCAAACATATTCGGAACACCCGGTTTTATGGAAAAATCATCCATTTCATTATTTAAGAAAAATCCCGCTCCCGAAACAACAACTTTACTACCGTATAAACCATTTAAAGTCGTGGTAACAGCTGCCGCGTTTCCATCCTTATCAATAACGGAAATATGAGTCGTTTCTGTAGATTCTTTCGGCTGTTTGGTTATTTTTCCGACTTCAGCACTCGGAGTTGCTTTGCTGAAACTGAAACTTTTCCAGCGGTTTTTCAGATATTCGTCAGAAATCAGATAAGACGTTTTATCCTGAATAAAATCCGGATCCCCCATATATTCCGCTCTGTCTGCATACGCTCTTCTTTCGGCTTCCACCATCACCTGAACAGCCTGTGTAGAATTTTGCTGATATTTTTCCAGATTTTCATAAGTTGCCATTTTCAGCATTTGCGCAAGAAGAAGTCCGCCGCTAGAAGGCAAAGGCATAGAAACCACCTGATTTCCTTTGTAATCAAATTCAAGTGCTTTTCTTTCGGCAACTTTATAGTTTTTAAGATCTTCCGAACTAATAATTCCGTTTCCTTTTTTCATCTCAGAAACCAGAAGTTCCGCTGTTTTTCCTTCATAAAAGCCTTTTAAACCTTGTTTCTGAATTAACTTTAACGTTTCAGCCAAATCCTTCTGAACCAAAAGATCTCCGGCTTTCCATGGAATATCTTTAACAAAAACAATAGAAGACTGATTGTGCTTCTGGAAATTCTGTTTGTTGTTATTCAGTAAGTTAGCTTCCTGTTCGGTAATCGCAAAGCCTTTTTCAGCAAGATCTATGGCAGGCTGAATTAATTTGTCCATCGGAAGTTTACAGTATTTTAAAGTAGCAAAAAAACCTGCCACACTTCCTGGAATTCCGACAGCTAATCTTCCGTTTTGGGAAAGATCCGTATTGGCTTTGCCGTTTTTATCGACGTACATATCGCGGCTTGCTTTTTTAGGCGCAGTCTCACGATAATCGAGCGTAAATTTTTCACCATTACTTTTTACACCAACCAAAAATCCGCCTCCGCCGATATTTCCTGCCTGCGGATATACAACGGCAAGTGCATATTGTGTGGCAACAATAGCATCATAGGCATTTCCTCCCGATTTAAGAATTTTTGCTCCGGCTTCACTTGCCAGTGGATGTGCAGAAACAACCACACCTTTGTTTTTAATTTTTACCTCCTTCACAATAGTAATATCTGTGTATTGTGCTGAAATAGTGGAAGAAATTAAAATAAGTGAAATGATAATCTTTTTCATTTGCAAAATTTATATTCGAATTTACGATTTTGTTTTAAGATAGGGTGTAAAATATTTACTTTTGCTTCGATCAACAAATAAAAGTTAAAAATGAAATCCCACACGGAAAGAATACTTATTACAGGTGCTTTAGGGCAAATTGGTACCGAGCTTACGAACAGACTTGTTGAAATCCACGGAGCTGAAAATGTTGTGGCTTCGGGACTCGACAGATGGCAAAAGGGAATTACTGCGGCGGGTCATTACGAAAGGATGGACGTTACGAATACACAATTGGTTAGACAGGTAATCAAAGATTACGATATCACTACCGTTTATCATTTGGCTTCATTATTGTCGGGTACATCAGAAAAGCAGCCCATTTTCGCATGGAAGCTAAATCTGGAACCTCTGCTTCATTTTTGTGAAATGGCAAAAGAAGGACTTATCCAAAAAATTTTCTGGCCGAGTTCTATCGCTGTTTTCGGAAAGGGAATTCCGAAAGAAAATGTAGAGCAGGATGTAGTTCTAAATCCTACAACGGTTTACGGAATTTCTAAAATGGCAGGTGAAAAATGGTGCGAATATTATTTTGACAAATATGGAGTGGATGTAAGAAGCATCCGTTATCCGGGATTGATTTCATGGAAAACTCCTGCAGGTGGAGGAACAACAGACTACGCTGTTGAGATTTTTTATGAAGCCATTGAAGAAGGAAAATACACAAGTTTTATTTCCGAGAATACAGGAATGCCGATGCTGTATATGGATGATGCCATCAATGCAACCCTGAAATTAATGGATGCTCCAAAAGAAAATCTTACCGTAAGATCATCTTATAATTTGGGCGGAATGTCTTTCACTCCGAAAGAACTGGCGGAAGAAATTAAGAAAGAAATTCCGGAATTTGAGATCGATTATAAACCGGATTTCAGACAGGCAATTGCAGATTCATGGCCGGCTTCAATTGATGATTCCGTAGCGAAAAAAGACTGGGGATTAAGCTATGATTTCGGGATTTCTGAGATGACTAAAGACATGATTAAGAACTTAAAAGTAAAATTAAATAAAAATTAATTTACTTCAAGTTTTAATTTAAATAGAAATTATTTTAACATCTGATTTTTAATTTATTATAAAAATTATCTAAAATTTAGTTTAAATGATATTGTTCACATTTAACATTCTGAATATTGAAGCTGACTGCAAAAAACAGCAGTCTGTTTCCGATGAAGAAAGACTGAAAATTTCAGAAGATAATACAAAAGCAATACTTAGAATTTTAGACATTCATGATGTTAAAGCAAGTTTTTTTGTAGAGATTTCGATCGCTCAAAAACTTCAGAATTTAATAAAAGCAATTTCATTCCAAGGGCATGAAATTGCTTTTTATAATAAAAACTCTACCCTTCCGGAAATTGAAAATGCTAAAAAATTTACTCAGGAATTTTTAGAAAAACAGATTCGCGGAATTCGTCAGAAAGACAATAAACTTCCACAGCAGGATTTGAAACTGCTGGAATTTAATTACGTTTCAAATATAGATAATGCCAACATTCTTTTTCCTTTTAAACGTCTGAAAAGAGATACGCAAATTAACGAGGAAGACGGATTGAGTATTGTTCCGGAAAGTATTTCTCCTTACAGTCAGCTTCCGTATAACGATTTTGTATTTCAGATGCTTCCGATGGAATATTACCAGAGTATGGTTTTTGAAACCCTGAAAAAAGACGATTTCGTTCTGATCTATCTTAATTCATGGCAGTTTACAGATTTCCAGAAATATCCGTTTGATATTCCCTTTTACAGAAGGCTGAATTCAGGCAAAAAAATGGAGGACAAATTAGATGCCCTCCTCAGTTGGATCAACGAGAAAGAAATGGCTACTTCCCGTATGAAAGATTATATTTTTTAATTATGAAAAAAACTTTGGAATTCCCCAAAACGATAAGATTTTTAAATGAAGATGAGATTCCCAACAATCCTTCAATCTTAAAAAGATGGGAAGAGAGTAAAACTGCAAATATTGTTCAGGGATATACTTTTAAGCTTAAAGAAAATAATTCTGAGAATGAATCGATAGGATTTGATTTTTTTGCTGAAATAAATATTGATAATTCTAACCTCTGGAATTTAATTGTTGCTCTTTCAAAAACATTACCCGAAGTTGCGGCTGTTCTATTTGGGCATATTGATTTTGACTTAAATTATGGCAATTATGAGGAAAAAGACAGTATTTTAAAATTTATTAATCAATATAAAAAAGAACTCACTCAGGATGCTTTTATAAATTTTGGGCTAATCTATAATGATGATGAGAACTTAGTCGAAATATTTATTGATGAAAGTAAATATATAAAATATTGGGGAGTGGATGAAGAATTGTTCCGGAAGATCATGAATGACTTTAAATTAGAAGAAATCGAAAACCTTGAATTCATAGATGAATATCCTAAGGTTCGTGAAGCTTTAACAAGATTTGATGAGAATGCGATTGATTCAAATTTACTTATCGAAAAACTGAGTGAAAAATATCTTTGAATCAAACGCAATAAGTGTTTGTGATTTAAGCAAGTTCAAAAAGCGTAATTTCCGGTAAAACGCCGACTCTTCCGGGATATCCCAAAACTCCGAAACCTCTGTTTACATACAGCATTTTTCCTTCGCTCTCATATAAATCTGCCCATTTCGGATATTTATACTGAACAGGAGACCATTTTATGTTTTTAAGATCCAAGCCAAACTGCATTCCGTGCGTGTGTCCTGAAAGCGTTAAATGAACATTTGCAGGGTGTTTTTTCACCACATAATCAAAATGGGTAGGATCGTGGCTCATTAAGATTTTAACGGCAGATTCCGGAACTCCTTTTAAGGCATCATCTAATCTTCCAAATTGCGGAAAAGGTTTCAGTCCCCAGTTTTCAACTCCTAAAATGTATAATTGTTCGCCATTTTTTTCAATGATTCTGTGTTCGTTCCGAAGCATATCGAAACCGGCTTGTCTTTCGTAATCAATTAAGGTATCAAGATTTTTCTTTTTGGCTTCCGGAGAGTCCCAGCTTACATAATCTGCGTAATCATGATTTCCAAGAACGGCAAATTTCCCGTCTTTTGCTTTAATTTTTGAAAATAAGGGAATGAATGGTTTGAATTCTTCAGCAACATTATTCACCATATCTCCGGTAAAAAGAACCAGATCGGGATTCTGTTCATTGATTAAGTCAATCGCGTGCTGAAGTTTACCCGGATCCGCAAAACTTCCACTGTGAACGTCTGAAATCTGTACGATTTTATATCCTTTAAAGCTTTTGGGAAGATTCGCAAAATTCATTCTTACCCTTCTTACTTTATGGCGGTATTTTCCAAATGTAATTCCATCGATAAAAAGAGCTGAAAGAACGCCTCCTATACCTAATCCCATAATGCTTAAA